>JBAUUM010000822.1:0-24951 GCA_049582705.1 Actinocatenispora sp. | reverse complement strand
GTCGAGCACGGCGAGGGCGGCCAGAGCGGTGCCGGTACGGCCGACGCCACCGTGGCAGGCGGCCTCGACCCGCTCGCCCGCGTGCGCCCGGCGATGCGCCTCGCGGAGGGCGTCGAGCGCGTCGGCGCGGTCCGCCGGTACCCAGAAGTCAGGCCACCGGATCCGCCGGTGCGGCCACTCCGGTACCGGGCCGTCGGCCAGTACCAACGCGAAGTCGGCGGGGCCGGTCGGCGCGGCGGCCAGCCGGCGGCCCCGTACCCGTACCCCGCTCGGCAGCGTCACCAGCCCCGTCGGGTCCCGCCAGTCGTCGCGCATGGACCGATGATCCCCCGGTCCGCGGTGGGTGCGGTCAGGTGATGCGCAGGCCGACCTCGACGGCGAGCTGTTCGGCGACCGACACGACCTGGTCGCCGGAGACGGTGGCGCCGCGCAGCGACAGCAGCCCGCGCGCGCCGGCCAGCCGGGAGGTACGCAGGTCGCAGCCCAACGCGCGGGTGGCCAGGAACTCGGCGCCGGCGAGGTCGCAGTCGAGGAACAGTACGTGGCTCAGGTCGCCGCCGATCCGTACGTCCCGGAACGCGCACCGTTCGAACACCACCAGGCCCTTGACCTTGCCGAGTTCGATGGTGGCGTAGTTCAGGCCGGTGTCGCCGACGTACAGGTCCCAGGCGAGGTCGAACGCGACCCGCCAGCCGGTGGCACGGCAGGACGTCAGCTCCACCCGGCGCGCGGTCAGCCGGGACCAGGCCGCGTTGGACAGGTCCGCGTGGTCGATCCGCACGTCGGCCAGGGTCAGCAGGTCGGACCGGGAACCGGTCAGGTTCACCCGGGACAGCACCGACCGGCTCAGGTCCCCGCCGATCTCCGCGTCCAGGTACTCGCCGCCGTCGTACCGCGCGGCGGCCACCGCCATGTCGCCGTCCAGCTCGGGTGGGGTCTCGTCGAGCTCGTCGTCCTCGACGAGCGGACGACGTAGCGACCGCTTCTCTCCCAGTTCCCGGAACTCCATCCCGCCGACGGTAGCCCGTGGCTGCCCGGGCCGGTACGGGGCTGTGCCTGGTTGGTGCGGGCGTGGGGCGAGACGTGGCGGGCGGTGCGGTGCGAGACGGGGGGGCGATGTGAGACGTGGCGGCTCGGTGCGGTGCGGGGGCTGCTATCCGCCGAGCCGTCGGCGGATCCGCGCCATGTCCTCCCGCGGATACGCATCGGCGACCAGCAGCCTGGGCAGCAGCTCCGGCTCCAGGGTCACCGCGCGGAACGAGAGTGCGACGGTCACGTCGTGGTCCGGCCGGTGCACGATCTCGACCGGGTCGCCGGCCCGGATGTCCCCCGGTTCGATCACCCGCAGGTACGCGCCGGGCACCGCCGCGTGGGTGAACCGCTTGATCCAGCCGGCCCGCTCCAGCCAGCCCTGGAAGGTGCCGCACGGTATCCGCGAGCAGGACACCTCCAGTACCACGTCCGTCCCGATCCGCCACCGCTCACCGATCAGGGCGCCGTTCACGTCGACCCCGACCGTGGTGAGGTTCTCCCCGAACATCCCGTTGTCGAGCGTCCGTTCCAGTTCCGGCTCCCACCGGTCCAGGTCCTCCCGGGCGTACGCGTAGACGGCCTGGTCGGTGCCGCCGTGGTTCTTCACGTCGTACACCCGGTCGCCGGCCAGCCCGACGTCCCCGTTGCCCTTCGGCCCCGGTGCCGTGACGGCCACCGGGCCGTCCACGGGCCGCTTGTCGATGCCGGTGGCGCTGATCCCCTTCCACGGGTTCGGCCGCGGTCTACCCACGTTGACGGAGAGCAGCTTCATGGCCCGACCGTACGACCGCCCACCGGCTCCGGGCCACGGATTTACCCCTGCGAGACCGCCACACCGTCGGGGAACCCGGGTCGGGTGTGCCCGACGACGCCACGCGCCCGCCAGGGCGTCCCGCGCCCCGGGGTTCCGGCAAGGCGGCCGCAGGCGGCGGTCAGGCCGTGGTGCCGGCCAGGTCCTGCCGGACCTGGTGCCGCACATCCGCCACGACCGGCGAATCCACGAACGCGTGGGCGACCCGGATGAGCCAGCCGGTCTCCGCGGTGATGTCGGGCTCGATCCCGTGCCGGGCGGGGGCGGCACGGTCGGCCCTGGGCAGACAGCGGACCCCGGCCGCACGGCCCTCCAGGGCCGCCGCGATCCAGGCCGCCTCGACCAGCACGGACACGGCCGTCTCGTCGACGATGCCGGCACGCTGCGCCGCCTCGGTCGCCCAGCGGACGGCGGGAGGGTACGCGTACGGGCGCAGCGCGAGTTCGCCGTCACGGATCTCGATCACCCGCCGGTACAGCGCGAGTTCGGCGGTCCAGCCCGCGGCCGGCAGTTGCGCCCGGCGGGAACCGTCGAGCGCGATGTCCGGCATGGCGTGGTGCAGAACGTTCCAGAGCGGCGCCAGCCGCCGGTACTCCCGGTAGCTGGTCAGCCAACGCAACGGCCTGGTCACGTACGACCCCCACGCGGTGAGGGTCGCGCCGACCATCCACAGCGCGACGCAGAGTGCCCCGAGGCTCGACCCGACGGGTGCGGCCGTCGCCAACGGCACACCGGTGGTCACGGTGATCAGCGGCCGGACCCCCGTCCACGACACCCAGACCAGCCCGGTCGCCGCACCGGCCATCACGATGCGCAGGCCGGTCCGCAGAACCAGCCGCTGCGCGTACTGGGCGTACCGGCGGACGAGGCGCAGGAAGACGACGAGGCAGCCGCCGACGTGGCCGAAGAACACCGCCTCGTAGCCGGCGATGGCCGGGGAGTCCGAGTAGGCGTTGACGAAGTTGAGAGTGAAGCGGGTGTCCGCGCACACCAGAAGCGTCGTCATCACTGTCTGGGCCAGGCCGAGCGCGCCGAGGAGGTATGGGCGTCGGCGCCGCGCCAGTTCGGGTGAGACCACCGCATAGGCGAGCAATGCGAGAAAGAACGCCGCACACATCTCCAAACCGTTGCCGACCAGGCGACCGAGATTGGCGATCGGCTCTCGGTGACTGACAGCCACCAGAGTGGCGGGGGCCATTACCGTCAGCCCCAGGCCCAGTGAGATAAAGAAGGAGAGCAGGCAATTCAGCGGCAGATTCTTGCCGGTGCGTTGTGCGCGCAGCAGTTTGTAGCCGGAGATGAGTACGACGATTGCGCACGCGGTGTAATTGGCCGCGCTAATCACGCATCGACCTGCGCCGGGCGGGAGTGTCGAACGCAACGCGGAGCCGCGCCAGTCCGGCGCTCAGTTCGCTGCTGACCTCGCCGTTCACCGGCTTGGCGTGGTGCGCCCGACGCAGGATCACGGCGGCCATCATCTCCGCCTCCCGTTCCTCGGCACGGTCGTACGTGGCGCGGCCGAGGACACGCCGGATCAGGTCGGTGGACAGGTCGGGCAGGAGCGCCGCCACCGCATCCGCGACGGTGGACTGGTGGACGTGCCCGCACAGCAGATGGCCGAGTTCGTGCAGCACGATGTGCTGCTGGTGCAGCTCGGTGGTATCGGCCGCGTACAGGACATAGTCGACCTGGTCGGTACTCACCAACATGCCCGACGGCGCGGTGTGCCACCCGGCGACCGGCACCAGTTCGATGGGACGGCCGCGGGGGGCGGCCAGCGCGTGGGCGAAGGCGGTCACGCTGAACGGTTCCGGGATCGGGAGGTCATCGGCGATGGCCTCGCATCGTCGGCGCAGCCGCCAGTCCCGCATGCGCACCTCGTTTCCCTGCCGGGTCGACCGTCCAGGATCGTCGACCACTGTCACGGACCGTCGTCGTCTGCCCCGCTGGCCCGCGACTCCCGACGGCGGATCGCGTCGATGACCTCGCTCACCGTGTCGAGCCCTTCGGGGGAGAGCGCGACCGCACGCAGGGCGACATGACGCACGGCGGCGTGTCGGAGGGCACCGAGGAGTTCGAGTTCGGCCTCGATCCGGACGCTCTGATCATCGTCGAAAAAGTATGCGGGAGATACCTGGAAAAACGCCGCCAGGGCTTCGAGATGCCGTTTTGTGGGGTTGTCGCGTCTGCCGGTGCGCAGTTGCCAGAGGTAGGTGCCGGAGAAGCTCTCCCCGGTCGTTTCCCGACAGGCCCGCGCCACCTCTTCGTGACTGTGCTGGTCACCGTCCGGTCGACGAATCACGGTGAACAACTTGTCGATCCTGTCGGCCAGCGTCGGCCGCTGGGGTCGCGACTCGGAAGTCACGCTTTCCTCCCTGAGATTCGGCATTCGCGAGTGTAGAGGAATTGCTGAGAGTGCGACTCGACGGCGGTTGACAGTCCGCCGACGGACCCTACACTCAATAACGTCCGGCATAAGCTGAGATGAATGAAGGCACTGATGACAACCATGCTGGCTCAAGCATGACGCCCTCCCCTCCGCCTCGCTACACCCTCCTCGGCACCGTGGGCATCACCTGCCCCGACGCCGTGCCGGCGATCACCGCGTGCAAGGTCAGGACCGTCCTGGCCGTGCTGCTCCTCGCCGGGGGTCGGCGGGTCACCACGGAGCAGCTCGTCGACCACGTGTGGCCCGATCAACCGCCGGCCAGCGCGGTGAAGAACCTCCAGCTCTACGTGCACCGCCTGCGCCGTGCGCTCACCCTCGCGAACCGCGCCACGCCCGCCCGGAACCCGCTGGTTCGGACCCCCGACGGATACTGCCTGCTGGTCGACCCGGCCAGCGTCGACATGCTCGTCGCGGAGTCCCTGGCCGAGCGGGCGGAGCAGGCGGCGACGCTCGGCCGGGTGGACGCGGCGGCCGACCTGCTGAGGCAGGCGCTGTCCGGGTGGTCGGAGAATCCGGTGGGCGGCGTGACCCGCTCGGCCCGCCTGGTCGCCGTCACCCGTCGGCTCCAGGAGCGACGGTTGGCGCTGCTGGAACGCCAGTGTGAACTCGACCTGATGCTCGGCCGGCACATCGTCGCCGCCGACCAGCTGCGCGGCCTGGTGGACCTGCACCCCTTCCGGGAGTCCCTGCACGCTCTTCTCATCACCGCCCTCGCCCGCAGTGGGCACCGCGCGGAGGCCATCGGCGTGTTCCACCAGCTACGCCGGCGGCTCCTGGACGAGTTGGCGATCGGCCCGGGCGTGGCCACCCGGGCCGCGTACCAGGACATGCTTCAGTCGGACCGGGTGCCGCCACCGGGCATGCCCGCATAGCTCGCGCGGCCGTCACGTACGAACGCGGCCGTCACGCATGCGCCCGCAGTCGGAGGCTCGGCGCCGACAGCACACCGACCGTCATCACGACGAACGCCCCGGCGATCACCGCGGTGGCCTGACCCGCACCCACCGCCTCGACCAGGATCCCGGCGAGCAGCGGCCCCAGCGGCTGGGTGCAGGTCGACACGATCCCGGCCGCGCCGGTGGTCCGGCCCAGTACATCCTCCGGCACGTGCAGGATGCGCGCCGTCGACATCGCGGCGGCGGCGATCGGACTGGTGAAGACCACCAGGACCAGCGCCGCCGCCCGCACCACCTGGTGGTCGAACAGCAGCGCGGGAGCGACCGCCAACGCCCGGAACCCACAGCTCGCGGCCAGTACCTGGTGCAGTTTCAGCCGCCGCTGTACGAAGGGCGCCAGGCTCGCGCCGAGCAGGCCGGCACCGGCCGCGAACGTCACGGTGACGCCGAGTCCGGCGACCACCGCGTCGTCGGTGCCACCACCGAACAGCACGACGAACATCAGGGTCGTCACCGTCAGGTTCGTGGTGGCGGAGAACAGTGAACTCCAGCGCAGGAACCGGGTACGCCAGAGCGTGGTCCAGCCGCGCGCGAACGACAGCGCGAACCGGGGCCGGGGCGTGCACCGGTCCGGACCGAGCGGTGTGGAGATCCGTGCCGTGCAGTAGGCGGAACCCAGGAACGACAACGCGTCCAACCCGAACGGCAGCGCCCGGTTCAGCGCGAACAGCAGGCCGGCGAGGCTCGGCGTGCCAAGCTCCAGGGCGTACGAGCGACCCTGGGTCAGCGCCGCCGCCTCCGCGAGCTGGGTACGGTCGACGACCGCCCGCAGCACCTGCACCTGGGCCGGCCCGCACAACGACCAGGCAATCGTGCTCACGACCGTGATCGCCAGAATCAGTCCGAAGCTGTACCACCCGGACAGCGCCATCACGCCGACCGCGGCGGTCAGCCCGGCCCGTACCAGGTCCGCCGACACGAGCAGACGCCGGCGGTTGTACACGTCGGCGAGATGCCCGGCGGGCAACTGGCCCACGATGCTGGCCACGAACCCGACGGTGGCCACGGTGCCCGCGTTGACCGCCGAGCCGGTCATCGCGAGGACCAGCAACGGGAACGCCAGCCCGGAGATCGACGAGCCCGCGTCGGAGACCGCCTCCCCGATCCACATCCGGCGGAAGTCGGGATTGGCCCGCAGTCCGCGCAGCGCCTGTCGGACGCTCGTGCGGGCGTCGGGGTCAGCGCGTGCCGTGTCAGCGCGTGCCGTGTCAGCGCGTGCCGTGTCGGTGTCCGTGCCGGAGACGTCCGCCATGGCTCATTCCTGACCGTCGAGCAGCTCGTCCAGCACGAAGTTCGGATTGGTCCGCGTGCCGTCACCGACCTTGCCCAGTCGGTCGAGGAACAGCAGTACCCCGGCCGAACCTGTGGCCAGATCGGTGCTCTGCCGCAGGCACTGCTCGCCCGGGAAGGCGGTACCGTCCGGTGTCCCGCTCGCGAACAGCCTGACGCCGTCCGCCGTACGCCATGCCTCGGCGAGGGCCTGGTGGTCACCGATCAGCTCGACGGCGTCCAGCAGCACCATGCCCATCCCGGCCAGACCGTGGAAGAGCTGGGGCATGATCGCGTATTTCCGGCAGACGTCCGGCCGCATCCGTTGCCAGCACGCGGAGAGGTACTCGTCCTCGTCGAAGGCGAGGTAGCGCAGCAGCGCGGTGGCTATGCCGGCACTGCCCTCGTCCCAGTAGCTGCGCACCATGGTCACCGGTTCGTCGTCCACGGGAGCCGCCGCGGGGAACGAGTCGAACATCGGCGTGCCCGCGTGCCCGTCGATCGGGTGCGCGTGGGAGAGGTCGTAGCCGAGGGCGTCCCGGCCCAGCGTCCGCCAGCTGCTCTCACCGGTGGCCACGGAGAGGTAGAGCAGGAAGAGCGCGATGCCGCTGGCCCCCCGGGCGTAACCGATCGGCACGCCCGGCTCGGACGGGTCGACGTCGCCGGCGACCGGCCAGTGCGGGCCGCGCCCGTCCCGGACCGCGGTCGCGGCCAGTGTCTCCCCGCAGCGGACCGCCCACGCCAGCATGTCGGGATCGCCCAGCCGCCGCCACAGCCGGAGGCATGCCATGCCGATGCCGGCGGTCCCCATCAACACGCCAGGCTCCGCGCCGAACAGTGCGTGGTCCATCACGCGGGCCAGCGCGTGTCGTGCCACCTGTGGGTAGCCCAGTTCGTCGAGTACCCAGGCGATGCCGGCGGTACCGGTGTACAGGCCCGGTGGGCATTCGCCGGTGACGTCACCGGCGAGCAGCCACGCGACGAAACCGTCGGGCACGCTGCCGTCGATCACGTGCAGGGCGTGCAGTACACCGGCGGCACCGTACGCGACCGAGAACGGATTGGTCTCGAACTGCATGAAGTGGCCGGGGAACAGGCGGTCGGCGCGGTTCGTGTCCGCGCTCGCGATGATCAGGTCAGTGGCGGAGCGGATCAGCCGCGCCACCTCGGTACGGTCACGCGGCGCGCTCTCGGCGGCCGGCAGTGCGAGCGGTACCGGCGTGGACCAGCCGACGTGTCCGTCGACGTCGAGCTGCTCGATCCGCCGGTGGATCAGGTCCGGGTCGGGCCCGTCGGGGTCGGCGTTCACGTCCATCAGATCGCGGACGAGCGTGACGAGGTCCTCGGGCAGGACAAGGTCGTCGGCCAGGCTCGACGTGAAGCCGGCCAGGAGCCGCCCGTCGAAGCTGACCGCGGCGTTGACCAGCATGACCGACCCGAGAATCAACGCACCCAGCCCGTAGTAGTCACCGGCCCGGTCGTCCTCGCCGGTGTCGCGAGCCGCCGGACTGGACACACCGGGGGTGTGCAGCCCCAGGGACGTGTCGACACCCACCCGTGTCGCCGCCTCCATGTCGATGAGTACCAGCCGGTCGTCCGACTCACGGACCAGCACGTTGGTGAAGGACAGGTCGCCCAGCACCACGCCACGCCGGTGCGCGGTCCGGATCGCGTCACTGAGCGCCAGCCACCATGCCTTGTGCCGCCGGTAGTAGGCGCGCAGCGAACCCTCCGAACAGTCGGCGGTGAGGATGGGGTTCGTCGCGATGCCGATCTGGCTCATCTGCTTGCCGTCGACGTAATCCTCGACGAGGAAGACGTGCTCCCATTCGGAGAAGTAGTCGACGGGGTTCACGAAGTGCTCGACGTCGGTCAGCGTGGTGAGGACCAGGTGTTCGCGGGCCAGTACCTCGGTGGCGTCCGTATTGGTCCGGCCCACCAGAGCACCGGGACGTGCTTCCTTGATGACGACCGTCTTCCCGGTCTGCCCGTCGGTGGCCTTGTAGACACCGCCCGAATTGCTGTACGTGAGAGCGGCGGTGATGGTGAAGCGACCGTCCGCGAGCTGCGGAACCTCCGTGTCGACGTCCTGGTGCCCGAAGGGGTCCGGGGCCCAGTCCGGGGCGGAGTAGAAGGACCCGCGGACGTCCGGGATCTCGACGCCGGCGGGGTCGCGGATCATCAGGTTCATCACCCCGTCGGGCCGCAGGCGCGGAACGGAGGCGAAGCCGCCGTAGCGGTAGTAGACGCGGGTGGAGTCGGGCACCCTGCGGTCGGAGAGGATGAACGGCGCCGGCGCGGGGCCGGTCACGCCCTGGTCGAGTGCGGCGGCCAGCTGTTTGGCGAGGGAGCGGAACTCGTCGACGGTGACCGGGTACACGGTGACGAACTTCCCGCTGGAGCCGCGCGGCCAGCGCTTCCCGGAGGTGGCCGCGACGCAGCGGGTGTCCAGCAGGAACTTGAACATGGTCCCGCTCTCGAACAGCACCGGCAGGACCGCGCGCAGGGTGTCCGCCGCCTGGTGCGGCGCGCTGGACACGTGCAGTTTCCAGCCCTGGTCCTCGGTGGCCGCACCGTCCGGCCGGCTCATGAACCACCAGCCGCGCCGGGTCAGCTGCCAGTTGTCCGGCACCGACGCGCGGTAGACGGCGAGCAGGTCAGGATCCGGGGCGTACCGCGCGAGCGGCTCGAACCACCGGGGGTCCTGCTGAGCATAGATGTTGAGGGTGTCCCACATGCCCGTCTCCCAGTACTCGGCTACCCACGTCGATCAGCAATGGCCGGAGGAACCGCGCGGGCACGAGGATGTTGAAGAACGAACGCTCTACCTGATCATGTGTCAGACCCCGGTGTCGTGGCCTGCGGCCACGACACCGGTCACTGGCCTCGGGCCTACTTCGGCCGCGTGTTGCAGCTGTTGGAGTCGCAGGAGGAGCAGCTGATGGCCATCGCGCCGGAGTAGACCTCCGGCTTGAGACGCTGCAGGTTCAGTACAAGGGACATGACAGCTCCTTTCGGGGATCCGCACGGTTCCTCGGCGAGAGCAGCATCGGAGGCGCTGGAACATTCCTGGTATACGGGCGTCTTCACACCGGAATATTTCGCACGACAGGCATCGCAGGCTACGGCTCCACGCACGTCACGATGGGTAGGGTGCCGTCATGGCGGGACGGACGGTACTGGTCACCGGCGCCGGACGGGGCATCGGCCGGTGCGTCGCCCGTCGACTGTCCGCCGAGGGACACCGGGTCGCGCTGACCGCACGCAGCGCCGACCAGCTCGCCGGGACCGCCCGGGAGTGTGCCGGGGAAACCCTGGTCCTGCCCGCCGACCTGGCCGCGCCCGACGGCGTCGACCCGGTGGTCGACGAGGTCGAGCGCGTCTGGGGCCCGGTGGAGGTACTGGTCGCCAACGCGGGCGCGGCGAGTTCCGCGCCGCTGCACCGGACCACCGACGAGGAGTGGCAGCGGCTGCTGGACATCAACCTGACCGCGCCGTTCCGGTGCGTACGGCGGGTGGCGCCGGGCATGGTCGCCGGCGGGTACGGGCGGATCGTGGTGATCGCGTCGGTGGCCGCACGGCACGGTGAGAAGTACGTGGCCGCGTACACGGCCAGCAAGCACGGCGTACTGGGTCTGGTCCGCGCGGCCGCGGCCGAGCTGGCCGGCACGGGCGTCACCGCCAACGCGGTCTGCCCCGGCTACGTGGACACGCCGCTGACCGACCGCAACGTGGCCACGATCGCCGCGCGTACCGGCCGCTCGACGGAACAGACCCGGCAGGCCCTGGCCGCGAAGCAACCGATCGGCCGGCTGATCACCGTGGACGAGGTCGCGGACGTGGTACTGCTGTGCGTGGCCAGCGCGGCCGTCACCGGGCAGGCGATCAACGTCGACGGCGGCGCGGTGCAGTCCTGACCGCGCGCTGGGCGGCGGGCCTGGCCGCGGTCGGGGTGCGGCATCGACACGGTCCGCCGGCACGGTGCGGGCGGCAGTTCTGGCCACATTCCTGGCTGGGCCGCAGTCCGGGCCGGGACCACGGTCCCGTCGCCTGACCGCGAGAAGGTTCCGAACGCAACGGACAGGGAGTACGCAGTGAGCATGGAACGGGTCAACCCGCCCGGGCTGGCGAAACCGGCGGGCTTCTCGCACGCCGTGGTCGCGACCGGCACCCGCACCGTCTACCTGGCCGGGCAGACGGCTCTGGACGGTACCGGCCGGCTGGTGGGTGACGACGTGGTCGGCCAGTTCGAACAGGCGCTGACCAACCTGCTGGCCGCGCTCGCGTCGGCCGGCGGCAACGCCGAACACCTGGTACGGATGACGTGCTACCTGGTCGACGTTCCCGACTACCGGGCGAATTCCGGCGCGATCGGCGCGGTCTGGCGGCGGCTGGCCGGGCGCGACTACCCGGCGATGGCCGCAGTCGGGGTGACCCGACTGTGGGACGAGGACGCACTCGTCGAACTGGACGGCATCGCCGTACTGCCCTGAGCCCGCCGCGCCACGACCCAGCCCTGTCCGTGCAGCAACACGCCGATCCGTTCGGCGCGTCCCTGCACAGAACGGAGGCATCCCGCGAGCTGTGCAGCGACACGCTGATTCATTCGGCGCGCCGCTGCACAGAACGAGAGCGCCCCGCGAACCGTGCAGCGACACACCGATCCCTTCGGCGCGCCGCTGCACAGAATCAGGCGGCCACGGGGCGGCGGCGTCGAGCCGCACAGAACGGGGGCGCCCCACGAACCGCCCGGGCCGGCGCAGGGACGCGGCAGGTGACGGAGCACGGGCGGACACAGTGGCACCGCGTCGGAGCCGTCGGTGGCCGCCGTTTACGGTTGGGCCATGTTCGTGGTCACCCTGACGTACACGGCCGACCTCGCCGAGATCGACGCCGCACTCGATGACCATGTCGAGTGGCTGGGCAGGCAGTACGCGGACGGCGTGCTGGTGGCTTCGGGTCGGCGGGCGCCACGGGTCGGCGGTGTGCTGCTCGCGGTGGGTGTCAGCCGCGGGGACCTGGACCGGCGACTCGCGACCGACCCGTTCCACCGCCGTGGACTGGCGGAGTACGACGTGGTGGAGTTCGTGGCGAGTCGGGTGGCCGACGGCCTGGAGCGCCTCCAGTCGTGACCGTCGCCGGGCACCGCCCCGGATCGACGCTTTGCCCCGCCGCCTTCTCCTCACTTCCTTCTGTGCAGCGACACGCTGATTCATGCGGCGCGCCGCTGCACAGAACGAGGTCACACCGCGAACCGTGCAGCGACACGCCGTACCGCTCGGCGCGTCGCTGCACAGAACAAGGGAGGCGACGACGCGGGTTCGGTTCAGGGAACGGGATTGTGGGGCGCGTGGTCACGCCGTGGCGGTACGGACGAAGCCCGCCGCGGCGTCCGCCAGCCGCCCCCGGAGCGCGGCGAACAGATCGGCGGCACGGCCTCCCGGCCAGTCGGCCGGCAGCAGGTCCGCGGGCAGGCCGGGATCCAGGTACGGCAGGCGCCGCCAGACGGTCAGGGCTCGTACCCAGTCGGCGAACGCAGCCGCCTCCCGGCCACCCGTCGGGGTCTCCCGCCACCGGTCCAGGACCGGCCGGTAGCCGGTGACGAAGTCCGCGTACTGCCGGCGCAGTTCGGCGAGGTCCCACCAGGTGCCGATGGCGGTACCGAGGTCCGAGAAGGCCAGGTGGTCGGCGCGGAACAGGGTCACGTACGGGTCCAGGCCGAGCCGGCGCAGCGCGGCGGCGGTCGCCTCGTACCGGTGGGCGGGCGCGATCCAGACGCCGGGCGCTGCGGTGCCGAAGCCGAGCCAGGCCAGCCGGGACCGGAGCGCGTGGCGTTTCTGCCGTTCGGTCTCCGGTACGGAGAACACCGCGAGCAGCCAGCCGTCGCTGGTGCGCACGTCCGGCGGCTGGAAGATCCGCTCGTCGCCCTCGCGGAGCACCTCGCGGCCCTGCTCGGACAGCGCGTAGCCGGCGACGCCACCGGACCGTCGGGATTCGAGCAACCCGCGCCGCTTGAGCCGGGAGATCGCGGAGCGTACGGCGGGTTCGTCGACGCCCAGCTCGTCGAGCAGCCGGATCAGCGCCGCCACCGGCAGGAAGCCGCCGGCGTCCCGGGCGTACAGGCCGTACACGGTGACGATCAGGGCCCGGGGGGTCGGTCCGCGCCCGGTCGCCGGGTCGCCGGGCGGGTCGGTCATCGCCGTCACCTCGACACGATAGGCCGCCGTGGTACCGGGCCGGGCGCGGTACGAGCGGCACGAGCCACGGCCGGCGTCACGCCCGACCGCAGGCATTTTCCCGCTTTCTACGTAATGCCCGATTGGACGAAACGTAGAAAACGGGAAAATGCCCGAACTGACGCCCCCCGAAGTGGGCATTTTCCCGCTTTGTCCCTCAGGCCGACACCCAGGACGCCGGGACGCCGACGCCCAGGACGCCTGGACGCCGACGCCCAGGACGCCGGAACGCCGGCACCGAGGACGCCGATCCGGGCCCGGAACGCCGGACATCAACCGAACGGTCGGGCGATGTCGCGTTCCATTGACTGAGGTCACAGAATCGTCATACTGGCGTTACACACTGTACGGCCGGCCGAGGAGTCGCCATGCAGTCCAGCCGCTCCGCGCACGTCGACACGTTCACCCGTCGCCACCTGCCGCCCGCGGACACCTGGCCCGAGTTCCGGTTCAGCCTGCCGGAACTGCGCTACCCCGCGAGACTGAACTGCGCCACCGCCCTGCTCGACCGGACCGTGGAACGGTTCGGCCCGTACCGCCGAGCGCTCGTCACCGAGGCCGGCACCTGGTCGTACGGTGACCTGCTGACCAGGTCGAACCAGCTGGCCGGCGTGCTGGTCGAGGAACTCGGCGTGGTGCCCGGCAACCGGGTACTGCTGCGCGCGCCCAACAACCCGTGGCTGGTGACGGCCTGGTTCGCCGCGCTCAAGGCCGGCGCCGTCGTCGTCACCACCGTGCCGCAGCTGCGCGAGTCCGAGCTGCGCGCCGTCGGCGAGATCGCGCGGATCGACCACGCGCTGTGCGATCACCGGTACACCACCGAACTCGCCGCCGCGGACATCGCCCCGATCTCGGTACTCGGTGGTGGCGGCCCCGACGACCTGACCGGCCGGGCCTGCCGGTACGACGGGGAGTTCACCGCCGTCGACACGGCCGCCGACGACGTCGCGTTGCTCGCGTTCACCTCCGGTACCACCGGGCGCCCCAAGGCCACCATGCACTTCCACCGCGACGTGCTCGCCAACGCCGACACGTTCTCCCGGTACGTGCTGCGACCCACGCCCGACGACCTGTTCACCGGCACGCCGCCGCTCGGCTTCACCTTCGGGCTCGGTGGCCTGGTCGTGTTTCCGCTGTACGCCGGGGCGGCCAGCCTGCTGCTGGAGAGCGCGACGCCGGCCGCCCTGGCCGCCGCGCTCGCCGAGTGGGAGGTGAGCGTGCTGTTCACCGCGCCGACCGCGTACCGGGCGATGCTCGACGCGCTGCCCACCGACGGACTGCCCGCGCTGCGCCGGTGCGTGTCCGCGGGCGAGCCGCTGCCCAGGGCGACCTGGCAGCGGTTCCGCGACGCTACCGGCCTGCGGATCATCGACGGGATCGGCTCGACCGAGATGCTGCACATCTTCGTCTCCGCCGCCGACGGCGACATCCGGCCCGGCAGTACCGGCCGGGCGGTGCCCGGGTACACGGCGACGGTGCTGGACTCCGACGGCCGGCCCGCGCCGGACGGCACCCTCGGCCGGCTCGCGGTGCGCGGCCCAACCGGCTGCCGGTACCTGTCCGATCCCCGGCAGGGCGACTACGTGCAGCACGGCTGGAACATCACCGGCGACACGTACGTCCGCGACGAGCAGGGCTACCTGTGGTACCAGGCCCGCAGCGACGACATGATCATCTCGGCCGGTTACAACATCTCCGGTCCGGAGGTCGAGCAGGCACTGCTGGAACACCCGGACGTGCTGGAGGCCGCCGTGGTCGGCGTGCCCGACCCGGGCCGCACCATGACCGTCCACGGGTACGTGGTGCTGCGCCCCGGCGTGCCCGACGACCTGGCAAAACACGACGAGCTCCGGTCGTACTGCAAGGCCCGGATCGCGCCGTACAAGTGCCCGCACCACATCGAGTTCCTGGCCGAACTGCCCCGCACGTCGACCGGCAAGCTGCAGCGCCACGCCCTCCGCGACCGCACCACCGGTCCCGCCGCCTGACGCGTCCCGCGCTGACGAAGCCGAGGGCATTTTCCGCTAATGTACGTTTCGTGCCCCGCGCACGAACCGCACAAAGCGGGAAAATGCATAAATCATCCCGGGGCCGTTCCGGCATTTGCCCGGTTTGTACCGTCAGCGGCGGCCCCGCGCCGTCAGCACCGTCAGCGCCGGCCCGCACCGTCGGCCGGATCGTGCGGACCTGCCACCACTCGACACCGCCGGGACCTTACCCGGTCGTCGTGGCCACGCCGGGTCGATACCGTGTCCAGCCATGACAGGGCGGCGGCGCGGAGGAGGCGCGAGGCAGCGGGTGACGGTGCACCGCATCCGGTGGGGTGGCAGGGAGTTCCGGGTGATCCGACCCGCCCCGGCCGCCGCCCGGCTGGTACTGCACGACGACAACTACGGACTGGCGATGTACGTCGACCGGGACGGCGCCGCCCAGCTCGTCGCGCTGTGGGCGTTGGCCGCGCGGTCCCGACACTCGCTGGTCCACCTGCCGATCCGGGCGCACGCCGCTCCGGACGGCGCCGGGTTCGACCTGTCCGTACCGCTGGACCTGGTGCTGGTGCACCACAGCCTGCAGTTCCCCACCTCGTCGTGGAAGCAGCTCCGGAGCCGACTCGGCGCCGGTGAGATACATACCGCCGCGACTCCCGCGGACGAGCTGCGCGGCGACGTCGACCACCGGCGTCAGCTGGACCGGGAGTACCGCGACCATCTCGGCTTCGACATCGCCGCACACACACTCTTCGTCGTCGGCAGCCCGACCGCGTTCCGCCGGAACGGCGCCGCGCTGCGTGGCCTCGTCGACGAGGCGCCGTCCTACCGGCGGCGGTACCCGAACGCCCAGCACTACTGCGTCGAGCTCAGCGCCGGTCCGTGGTCCCGGCGACGCACCCGCCGGCACGTGCCCGACGTGCTGCACGTCCAGTACTGCGACACCTGGCAGGCATGACACGCACCGACGCACGGTCGCAGTAGGGTCGGCGGGTGCGAGTGGCGATCTCGATCCCCCAGTTGGACACGGACGGCTTCGATGCGGCAGGGCTGCGGGACTACTCAACCCGGTGGGCGCCGACGTCGCCGAGGACCGGGAGCAGATGGAACGCCTCGCCGCCGACGTCATCCCACACCTGGCCTGAACTGGCCGACACCCACGACGCTGCCGCGCCGCGGGATTTCGCCTGATGACAGCCAATCGTCAGGCGCCGGCTGCTGCGCTGCCGAGACTCCAGTCGACACAGTGGGGACGGCTGCCTGTCGACACATACTGGTGGATCGCGACCATGGCGGTCTCCACGGTGACGCGCCAACGCGCTGCGGGGCTCATCTCGTAACCGTCGGGTCGGGTCGAACTCACGAATACTCGGCGGTCACCGGTCAGCCCGGTGACACCGGCCTCCGACGCGCTTTCCCCGGTCGGCAACCAGCAGAGGGCCGCACGGCCATCCGGGGGGTAGAGGTCCACGCGCAGGACCGCCTCGGGCCGGTCGCCTTCCACACCGACCGGGGCGCACCACACGGCGAAGGCGCCATGCACAGGGTTACCCGAGGCGTGGTCCGTGATCCGGGTCAGCAGCTCACGCATCAGAGCTTCGGCCTCGTCGGCCCCCGACACGTTCTCCGAATTGATGTCCCACCGGATCGTCGCGACGGCTTGGCCCGAGTCGCCCGTGTCCTCGGCGAAGTCATCAACGAACCCGTCCGGCCCGACATCACCGAAGCCCCCGCCGAACGTACTACGAACGTATCGCCTCTCCGGTTCCGTAGTACCGACATGACCATCATCCAGGCAAAGGATGCGGGTCAGGTGCGTGGATGATCCGGTGACGCTCAGCGCGTCCGTGGCTAGGAGGGAAGGTGCCGCCATTGGCCCTCGGAGACGACCTTGACGGTGCCGTCGGTGACCGTGATGGCCGTCTGGTCGTCGATGGCGTACGCCGGGACCCCGAGGTCGGCGGCCCATCTCTCGGCCTCGGTCATGGTGTTGTCCGGCATGAGCTCGTGCCCCACGTGCGGGAAGATCGAGAAGTCGACGACCCCGAGCGTGCTGTCGCCCCCGGTGGGCGACTGCCAGTGGACGAAGTCGTCACCGATCCGGGGGGTCATCACCATGCTTCCCGCGCTCACCCCCACCCAGACCGCGTCGGGCAGCGACGGCAGGAGGTCCGCCAGCCCCGACTCCCGCATCCAGTGGCACAGGTACATCGCGTCGCCGCCGTCCACCAGCAGGACGTCGGCCTCCCGGACCCAGGGGACCCAGCGCTCCTTCCCGACGCTGGGCAGGGCGGTGAGTTCGAGCAGGCCCACCGACTTCCAGCCCAGGTCGCACAGGTCTCCCGGGGTTCGGCCGGCGACGAAGCGCCACGCCGAGGCCGGCGTGCAGCTGGGGTGGCCGTACTCGGCCGTCGGGATGCAGAGGGCAGTGCAGTCGGCGAACGGCCTGCCCAGCATGTCGAGCAATGCTTCGCGGATGCTCGTGTTCGTGACGCCTCCGGACGTGAGAAGAAGCTTCACGATGCCTCCCGGGTCGAGTGTGATGGAGCGGGACGACGTACAGACCGGGGACGAGCGCGAGACTCATCGCTGCTGGGCGAGGCAGAGCTACCCGCGACGGGCCGTAGCCTACCGGCGGTCCGGGTCGGGGACGGCACGCTTGTCGGCGAGCAGCGCGCGCCCCAGCGGGGTGAGCGAGTGCAGGATGTGCCGGCCGTGCTGGCGGGCGGTGGCCAGCCCGGCCCGGCGCAGGGTGGCGGCGTGCTCGCTGGCGCTGGGCGCGGAGACGCTGACGTACCGGGCCAGTTCGCTGGTGGAGCAGCCGTGCTCGTGCACGGCGAGTTCCCGCAGTACCGCGGCGCGGGTCTGGCCGACCAGGGCGGCGAGCCCGGGGTTGTCGGCGGGCGGGACGGGGCCGGCCTCCCAGCCCTGGCTGTGCTCGATCGGATAGACGAGTACCGGCGGCAGGTCCGGGGAGCGGACGCTGACCGTACGCAGCCAGCAGAAGAACGACGGCACGAGCACGAGGCCGCGGCCGTCGAGGTGCAGGGTGCGGTCGGTCGGGTAGCCGACCTCCAGTACGGGCGGGGTCCAGCGCACGGTCGGGTGCAGGGTGGCGAGTACCGCCTCGATGCCCTTGTCGGCCATGAGCCGGGCGCGCCAGCAGCGGTCGGCGCGCACCTGACTGTCCACGGTGGCCCAGTGCGGCGCGAGGGCGGCGCCGAAGTAGCCGCGTACGGCGCCCGCCAACCGGTACAGCGTGCCGGTGTCGCCGCTGGCCAGCGCGCCCAGCCAGGTCGGCTGCGGGCGTTGCCGGGCCAGCCGGGTCAGGTCGGCGCGTAGCTGCGTCCGCGGGGTGGCGAGCATGGTGTCCAGGCCGGATTCCAGGTCACCGCCGCCGCGGGTGGGGGTCAGGAAGTCGGCCGAGTATCCGCGCGGCGGTGCCAGGTGCGTCAGCATCCGGGTGGTCGGGTCGAGTTTCGTGCGGGTCTGTCGCCGCCACGGCCCGAAGATCGGCGCACCGCCACGGCCGGACAGCAGATGCAGGCTCAGCAGCGTCTCCCACAGCGGGTCGGCGGCCGGCGCGAGGCGCACGCGGGCGAGGTCGTCGGCCGTGAAGTGGATCCGCAGCATCCCGCACCTCCCTGCGCTCAAGCGAGCATATCCGCAGAAGTAGCACATTTTCCTCACTCTGCGATGCGGACGGTTCGGACTGAACCGAAGCAATTCGCTTCCGGTACTTCCCACCACGAAGCTGGACACAACACCGCGACCCACCCTCGTACGGCACTTCCGACATCGACTACCGCCGATGGGTCGCGACCCTCGCAGCCCCGGTGAGTCGGCCACCGGCATCAGTTAGGAGCAGGCATGCGCAACAGAAGCAGGCTCGGTCTGATCGTGACCGCGCTGCTCGCCGTCGTCGCCTTCGTCGGCCTCGGCAGCGGCGCCGCGTCCGCGAGCGTCTCCCCGGCGGCCGAGTCGGTACTCCCGTACACCTACCAGGCCCAGGAGACCGGGTACTGGTGCTCCGCCGCCGCGGCGAAGATCGCGCTGAGCGCCCGCGGCGTGTCCGTCAGCCAGAGCGAACTGGCCAGCTACATGAACGTCACCCCGGACGTGGGCCTGCCGGACATCGGCAACCTGGAGAGCGCCCTCGACACCTACGAGGGCACCACGTACTACGAGGTCAAGCAGTGGTCCAGCGACTCGGAGCTGGCGTCGAAGCTGCAGGCCGACGTGCTGTACAACGTGGACCGCGGGCACGCCGTGGTGATCAACGTGATCCGGATCGCCGACGCCAGCTTCCCCGGCGGCCACTACGCCACCATCGTCGGCTACCGCAACGGTGGCTCCGAGTACCTGATCGCCGACCCGGCCAGCAGCGCCCGGTCCGGCATCTGGTTGGGCTCCGACGACGTCGCCAGCGGCATCAAGCTGCGTCGCTACGTCGCCTGACCCGTACCGATCCGTCGTCCGGGCCGGTTCCCGCGGTCCCGGCCCGGACGACCGTCCTCGCGGAACCGGCCCGGACGTTCGCTCTGTGCCTCCAGTGTCATGCGGTCGGGTCGGTGGGGATGCCGCCACGCCGGTCCCACCGGTGGACGGTGCGGGACGCGGCGGCGTCCTGGCGCTACTTGCTCGGCGGTTGGACCTGGTGGAAGCCGGCCGGGATTCTCAGCTTCGTCCTGGCCAGGTTGACCGCGGTCCGCGGCAGGAACCTGGTGGTGATGGCGAGGGAACCCGGGCCGGAGCCGTAACTGGTGGTGGCCCGCAGCGGCACGTAGGTGGTGGAGTCGAACCACGCATCCCCGGTGACGGTCTCGGCGCCCTTGGTGACCGAGAAACGCAGGTGCGTCGCGTCGCGGCCATGGATGCGCTGGTGTCCGACGATCCGGATGTCGGGCCGCTCCACGGCGGCCCTGATGCCGGCGACACTGTCCAGCAGCGGCTCACCCACCTTGCCGACGGTGATCTTCGGCAGCTGCCGCGCCGCCACGTGTTCGACCATCCAGGTACGTGTGGGGAAGTGGACCGAGGTGTCGGTACCGCGCTTCTTCTGCGGGAAGCGGCTCACCGACGTGAGTTCACCGTTCATGTGCACGTAGCAGGTGATGTAGCCCGTCTCGGGATCGAACCAGTTGTCGTTGGTCTCGCGCAGCGGCGGCGGGGTGGCGTTCGAATCCGTGCCGTCGGCCCCGGTCTTCGTAGCCTTGTGTCCGGCGCCGGGAGGGGCCCAGGCGGTCAGGGTGTCGTGCGCCGTGGTGCGGATGATGGCGTGGTTGGCGTCGAGCGCCCGCTCCACCCTCGGACGGATGTCCGCGACCGTCTCCAGTCGCGGACCTGCCGTCGCGGTGCCGGACGGTGTGGTGTCGCGGGCCGGACCGGCGAGTGTGGCGCCCCGGCCCGGGTCGGCCAGCGGGCTCGTCGCCGCCACCACACCGACCGCGACGAGCACCGCGCCGGCCGCCACCCCGGCCACCTGGGTGGCGACGCGGCGACGCTGGTGCCGCCTGGTGGCGTTGTCGTAGACGTGCCGGGGCAACTCGATGCCCGTGACCTCCGCGCGCAGTTCGCTGCGGAGGAGATCCTCCAACTCGGTGTTGCTCATATCTGTCCTCCTCTGACGTGCGACGACTGGTGGATGTCTCTGGTCAGCACCGCAGCGCCAGGTCCCGGCCGTCGCCGACCAGCACACGCAACCGGTGGATCGCCCGCGACGCGTTCGACTTGACGGTGCCGACGGAGCAGCCCAGCACCCGGGCCGCCTCGTACTCGCTGAGCTGCTCGAAGTACCGCAGGACCAGCACCGCGCGCTGTCGGGGTGGCAGGGTGCGCAGCAGGCGCTGCACGACGTCGCGAGCGTCGACGCCGGAGGTCTGGTCGGCGACCGCGACGTCCAGCTCGCCGTCGTACACCTCCCGTCGCCGGGCCAGCCGGCGCCAGCGGTCGACCGACAGCCGGTACATGGTGCGCCGCAGGTACCCTTCCGGATCGCCGCGGATCCGCCAGCCGCGCCGCATCACGCGTTCCAGGGCCAGCTGCAGCAGGTCCTCAGCCGCGTGCCGTTGGCCGGTCAGCAGGACGGCGGCCGCCAGAAGGTTGTTCCCCCGCTCCGCCAGCAGTCGCTCCAACTCCACGAACCTGTGTGGTGCTCGCACCGCGCCTCCTCTCTCGTTCCACCACCAAGTACGACCGGCGGCGGACGGAGGTTGCACGCGACCGGCTCCCGATTTTCGCGCCGGCCCCGTGGACACCAAGGGGTGGCGCGGACGACCAGCGACTCTGGTCGTCATGCGCAGCGCCGGGAGAACAGACAGAGCAGCGCCCGGGCCGGTTCACGAGGAACCGGCCCGGGCTCTTCTTCGTCGCGGGTTGGAGTGTCGCCCGACACCGCGCCGGGCAGGGTGGGGCCGTCAGGACAGTTCGGCCATCACCCGGCGTCCGGAGATGCGGCCCTCCTGCAGTTCCACCCGGCAGGCACCGCGGCGTACCTTGCCGGACGTGGTGCGGGGGATGGCGCCCGGGATGACCACGAACAGCGGCTCGACCCGGGTACTCAGCGCGGAGCTGACCGCGGAGCGCACGGTACGCGCCAGCCCGACCGGGTCCGGCACGTCCCGGCCCGCGGTCTCCACGCACAGCCCGAACCGCTGGTCGCCGGTGCTCAGCTTGAACGCGGCGCAGGTACCCGCCCATGGCCTGCCGGCCTGCAGCGCGACGGCCTCCACGTCCTCGGCGAACAGGTTGCGTCCGCCGGTGGAGATGACCTCGTCGGCGCGGCCGAGTACGAACACCTCGCCGTCCTGGACGAAGCCCGCGTCGCCGGTGCTGAACTCGTCACCGGTACGCGGCTGGAAGCCGTCGGCGGTGTAGTACCCGTCGAACAGCCACGGGCCGGCGATGCGCAGGTCGGCAGGGTCCTCGGCGGTGCCCTCGGACCGGATGACGGTTCCGGACAGGAGCCGCCCGGAGGAGACCAGGTCGCCCGGGCCGCGTACCGGACCGGAGTTCCCGCGCAGCGTGCAGGTGCATCCGACGGTGTTCTCGGCCAGGCCGTAGACGGGCTGCAGCGCGGCCACGGGGAACTTCATCGCCTCGGTGGCCGTCAGGAACTCGTCCAGTTCCGGCCAGTTGACGCGTTCGCCGCCGTTGAGCGCCATCTTCATCCGGGACAGGTCCAGGTCGTCGGGGTAGGGCACCCGGCCGGCCAGCGAGTAGCCGAAGTGCGGTCCGCCGGTGATGGTGGCCCGTTCGTCGGAGAGCATCCGCAGCCAGGACGACGGGTCCCGGGCGAAGTCCTGCGGGCGCATGTGCACCTGGTCCACCCGACCGCACACCCCGGCCAGGAAGAAGCAGATCAGCCCGAAGTCGTGGTAGAAGGGCAGCCAGGTGGCCACCGTGTCGTTCCCCGGGTCGTGCCCCATGCACCGGGAGATCATCGTCAGGTGCCCGGCGAGCGCCGACGGGGAGATCGCCACGCCCTTCGGCGTACCGAGGCTGCCCGAGGTGAACTGCACCAGCGCCACGTCCGGCACCGGCACGTCCGGCGGGAGTACGCCGTCGTCACCGTCCAGCGCCGCCAGCGGGATCACGTGCAGCGACTCGTACGGGGTGGACTTCTCGTCGGTGATCAGGTGCCGGCAGCCCATCGCCGCCAGCACCGCGCTCATCTTCTTCGCGTGCTCGATCCGCAGCGCCCGGCGCGACGGCGGCGGCAGCGACACCAAGGTGCCACCGGCGACCCACACGCCGAGCGCGGCGATCACCGACGGCATCGTCGTCGAGATCGTGGTGGCGACCATCGACCCGGGGCCGATGCCGTGTTCGCGTAGTCGGTGTGCCGCGGTGGCCAGGTGCGCGGCGAACCGGTCGTAGCTCAGGGTGCGCCGCCCCGACGGGTCGACGAACGAGACCGTCTCGTGGGATCCGAAGGGGCGCACGATCTCCTCGAGGCTCAGCCCCGGGTCCGTGGCGTACCGGTCGGGCCAGTCACCCACCGGCGGCGGCATCGAAGTAGTTGTCATGACTCCCTCTCCGGTGTCGACGTCAGGTCGTCCGTGGGTCGGGCCCACCAACTCGATGACGAGTTCGCCGCCCCTCCACGCGGCACCGAATGTCCGACTCGCGCATCTTCTCCCAGTACGGTACGAATGACCGTTGGATCGGACGATGAACTGGCGGCGTGGCGGATCGAGGTGCCCGACCGGGCGACGTTCCCCCGCGACTGGTCGGGTAGCCGTACGGGCACCTCGGACGGTCACGGCCATGCGGATCCGTACGCGGGAAGGTCGCCACCCTCCCGGCCCGATGACGGCGCGTTCCGACCCGACTCATAGCCACCGTCCAGGGACCGGCGGGTATACACGCAGCATGACGGTGCCGTCGGCACCCGACGTTCGCCGTCCGGGGAGCGGCGGGTGGTGCGGACGCCGCACCATGGACAGGTCTGCGACAAGCGCGACCGCGGGGTCAGCCCCGACGAAGAGCGGTACAGGGCGGTGGGGACCGTGCGGGTAAGGGTCGAGAAGGCCGTGCTTCCGGGCATCGGGGTACGGCATGACATGGCAACCGCGTCCGGGCGGCGGATCGGCGTCATCACGCACCGGTCCGGGCAGCGGGATCTGATCCTCTACGACCCCGACGATCCCGACGAGAGCAGCGACACGGTGCCCCTCACCGACGACGAGGCCGACGCGCTCGCCGTCGTACTCGACGCGTCCCGGGTGCTCAGCCAGCTCGCCGGCCTGCACGACCAGGTGTCGGGCACGCTGGTCATCGAGCAGGTGCCGATCCGGCCGGGGTCCGCGTACGCGGGGCAGGTCCTCGGCGACACGCAGGCCCGGACCCGGACCGGTGCGTCCATCGTCGCGGTACTGCGCCGCGGCGAGGCGATCGCGTCGCCCGGCCCCGAGTTCCGGTTCGCGCCGGACGACCTCGTGGTGGTCGTCGGCACCCGGGACGGCGTCGACGGCGTGGCCGACATCCTGGCGCACGGCCGGACGGGGTAGGCGTGAACACCGCGGCACTGCTGACCGAGGTCGGCGCCCTGCTGCTCGGCCTCGCGTTCCTGGGTCGGTTCGCCCGGCGGATCGGCCTCACCCCGATCCCGTTGTACCTGCTCGCCGGCCTCGCCTTCGGGCACGGCGGTCTGCTGCCGCTGTCGGCGAGCGCGGAGTTCACCCAGGCGGGCTCCGAGATCGGCGTGGTCCTGCTGCTGGTCATGCTGGGCCTGGAGTACTCGGCCGACGAACTGGTCAGCAACCTGCGCCGGCACGCGCCGTCGGGCCTGATCGACGCGGTACTCAACGCGCTGCCCGGCGCGGCGCTGGCGCTGATCCTCGGCTGGGGAGTGGTCGGTGCGGTGGTACTGGCCGGCGTCACCTGGGTCTCGTCGTCCGGGGTGATCGCGAAGGTGCTCACCGACCTCGGTCGCCTCGGCAACCGGGAGACCCCGACGGTGCTGTCGATCCTGGTCACCGAGGACCTGGCGATGGCGCTGTACCTGCCGATCCTGACCGCGCTGCTGGCCGGTTCCGGGCTCCTCGGCGGTGCGCTGACGTTGGGGATCGCGGTCGTCACCATCAGCGTGGTCCTGATCGTCGCGACCCGGTTCGGCAAGGTGATCAGCGCGGTCGTGTCGGCCCACAGCGCGGAGTCGTTCCTGCTCGGCGTATTGGGCGTGACGCTCGCCGTGGCCGGCATCGCGCAGGGTCTCCAGGTGTCGTCCGCGGTCGGCGCGTTCCTGGTCGGCATCGCGCTGTCCGGCGAGGTCGCCGAGAACGCGAGCCAGTTGCTGAGCCCACTGCGTGACCTGTTCGCGGCGGTGTTCTTCGTGTTCTTCGGGCTGCACACCGATCCGCGGTCGATCCCGCCGGTACTGCTCCCGGCGATCGCGCTGGCCGCGGTGACGATGGCGACGAAGGTGCTGACCGGGTACCTGGCCGCCCGCCGGGCCGGCATCAAGTCGCGCGGCCGGTGGCGCGCGGGGCTGGCCCTGACGCCGCGCGGCGAGTTCTCGATCGTCATCGCCGGGTTGGCGGTGACGGCCGGGGTCGAGGGCCGGATCGGCCCGCTGGCCACCGCGTACGTGATGATCACCGTGGTCGTGGGGCCGCTGCTGGCCCGGTTGACCGACCTGGGCAGACCGCGCCGCCGGGGCCGTACCCGGGTCGCCACGGGCGCGTCGACCGCCACCGCGGGAGGCGGC
>JBAUUM010000821.1:0-1633 GCA_049582705.1 Actinocatenispora sp. | reverse complement strand
ATGCGGCCCGGGTCACCGCCGCCGTACCGGGACTGGTGACCGGCAGCCGGCGCCAGGGGTCGGTCCCGGGCCGGCCCCACGCGGGTCAGGCCATGTCCTCCAGCTCGCGTCCCTTCGTCTCCCGTACCGCCTTGGCGACGAACAGGAAGGCCAGCAGCGCGAACATCGCGTACAGGCCGTAGGCGAGGGTCAGGCTCACGCCGGACAGCACCGGGAACGTCGTCGAGATCGCCCAGTTCGCCAGCCACTGGGCGGCGACGGCGACGGCCAACGCGGACGCCCGGATCCGGTTGTTGAACATCTCGCCGAGCATCACCCAGACCGTCGGACCCCAGCTCATGCCGAACGCGAACACGTACACGTTCGCGGCGATCAGCGCGATCGTGCCGTTGGCGCCGGGCAGGTGCGGAGCGCCGGACGAGTCCACGGTGGCGGTGGAGAAGCAGTACGCCATGGTGCTCAGGGTGACGACCATGCCGCCGGCACCGACGAGCAGCAGCGGCTTGCGGCCGACCTTGTCGATCAGCGCGATCGCGACCAGCGTGGTCACGATGTTGGTGACCGCGGTGATGACCGAGGTCAGCAGCGAACTGGACTCGGAGAAGCCGACCGCGCGCCACAGCGACGACGAGTAGTAGAAGATCACGTTGATGCCGACGAACTGCTGGAACACCGACAGCAGGATGCCCACCCAGACGATGCCGAGCAGGCCGAGTACGGGCCCGCGCAGTTCACGCAGCTGGACCGGGCGGTCGGACACCAGGGAGCGGCGGATCTCGGCGATCCGGTGCTCGACGTTGCCCCCGACGTAGCGGCGCAGCACGTCCCGCGCCTGCCGCAGCTCGTGCTTGGCGACCAGGTACCGCGGGGACTCCGGGATCTGCAGGGCCAGCACGCCGTACACGACGGCCGGGATGAACGCGCTCGCGAACATCCAGCGCCAGGCCGTACCGCCCCACGGCACGTCCTTGCTGGCACCGCCCGCCGCGGTGGCGAGCAGGTAGTCGACCAGCAGCGCGGTGAAGATGCCGATGGTGATGGCCAGCTGTTGCAGCGAGCCGAGCCGGCCGCGCAGCGCGGCGGGCGCGATCTCGGCGATGTACGCGGGGGCGATGACGGAGGCGGCGCCGATCGCGAGGCCGCCGACGATCCGCCACAGCAGCAGGCTGATCGGCCCCCAGGCGAGCCCGGAGCCGATCGCGCTGATGGCGAAGATGATGGCCGCGAAGAGCATGACCCGGGTGCGCCCGGTGCGGTTGGCCAGCGGACCGGCGAACCAGGCGCCGATGGCGCAGCCGATCAGCGCGGCGGACACGATGAAGCCGAGCACCGCGGAGGAGACGTCGAACTCCGTGTGCACCGCGTCGACCGTGCCGTTGATGACGGACGTGTCGAAGCCGAACAGGAACCCGCCCACCGCCGCCGCGGTGGCGAGGAAGATGACCTGCGCGGTGTGACCTGACGTCGGGCCGCCGGATCCTTCGTCAGCGGCACCCGGCTCCACCGTCTCGTCCACGCTGCCCCCTCTGCCGCGTGCCCAACGATCAGGTCCTCAGTCTTACCCGTACCGGGACGTCCCACACATTCTTCGCCGGTTTGCCCGGACCGGGTCGTCGTCGGGCAGCGTCACGGC
>JBAUUM010000820.1:0-2215 GCA_049582705.1 Actinocatenispora sp. | reverse complement strand
GCGCCGAGCACGGCGCGACGGACCGCCCGCCGGGAGAAATAGGCCGTCCCGAGGATCAGCGAGAAGATCACCGCCTTGGTGATGATCAACGCGCCGTACGTGGAGCTGACCAGGGCATCGACGCTGCCCAGCTGCATGCTGGCCTGCACGATCCCGGTGACGGCGAGCAGCCCCACCAGCCAGCCGGCCAGCCGGGACCAGACCGGCAGCACCGCGACCAGCTCCGCCGGCCGGGCCCGCCGCAGCAGGAACCCGAAGAGCATGAGCAGGCCACCGAGCCACACCGACATCGCGCCGAGGTGCACCCCGTCGGCCAGTACGGTCAGGATCGGCGCGTGCGCGGTGCTCGGGTGACCACCGAAGCCCCAGCTCAGCAACCCGACGGCGGTCATCAGGGCCAGCGCGATCTTCTCACCCACCGCCAACGTGTTACGCCGGGACGAGGTGACGATCGCCAGCAGCGGGACCGACGCCGCGAGCTGGATCAGGCGCGCCAGGTGCGCCCAGCCGAACCGGCTGTTCATCGTGCCGATGAAGTCCGGATAGCTGGCGGACAGGAGCCCGCCGCCGGTCGAGTACGGCACCTCCAGGTAGAGCTCGGCGAGTGAGGCGACGCCGACGAGCGCGACCCCCAGCCAGATCACCTTCGCCGGGCCGCCGCGCGACAGCCGGCGCGGCCACATCGACATCAGGAACAGTGTCGGCCCCACCAGTAGCACCAGACCGGCGAAGCCGAGGTACCGGGCGACCGGCATCGCCGCCGCGACCACCGGGTCCTCGGCCGCGTCCGAGCCGCCGGAGGTGGCGGCCGCGGTCTTCGACGGGGCGCCCAGCGAGAACGAGAAGCCGCCCGCGACCGGATGGCTGTCCGCCGAGATGATCCGGTACGACACCAGGAACGTGCCCCGGGGAAGCCCCTTGTCCAGCGGGATCTCCACCATCGAACCGTCGCCGGTGAGGTGCGGGTCGCCGTGCTGCACGTTCCGGCCGTTCGGGGCGACCACGCTGAAGTCGCGGGTGACCAGCCGGATGGGCTCGTTGAACGTCAGGGCCACGCTGTCCGGTGCGGTCTGCACGACCGCACCGCTGTCCGGCACGGTCTCCACCAGCACGGCGTGCGCACTGGCCGGGCTGGCCGGTGCCAGCACGCCGAAGGCGGCGACCAGTACGGCCCCGGCCAGCAGCAGCGCCCGTCGCGGCGTCGAGCGTCTCGTACCCGGGTGCACCGCGGCGCGCTGCGCGCCGGTTCCGTTCTCGGCCATCAGGCGACCGTACGGGGCAGGGTACGGCTGGAGGTGCCGGGCGTGCCGAGGCTGCGGCCCAGCGCCCAGAGCAGTACCGCCTGCACGACGGTGAGCAGGTGCACCAGCTCGTGCGCCAACGCGATGGTCGCGTTGGCGATGTCCATGCCGGCGACGACCAGCAGCGCCGCGGACAGCACGACCGCCACGGGCAGCATCGGCCGGGCCCGCTCGGGCCGCCACGCGGCGAGCAGGAACCCGGCGGAGAGGGCCAGTGAGAACGCGGCAATCTCGTGGCTGGCGTGCGAACCGCCGGTGCCGTCCAGGCAGGCGAACAGCTCCGGCAGGCCGAGCAGGAGCTGGAGGACGGCGGCGGTCGCGACACCGGCGCGCAGCAGCTGGCGGCGTCGGCTGCGGGTCCGGAGCCCAGGCGCCGCCGGGGTCAGCCGGACGGTGGGGTCGGCGTGCAGTGCGGCCAGCACCCGCTCGGTCAGGTCGGGCGCCGGATCCGACGCCCGGGCCCGGACCAGGCGGTCGACCTCCTCGGCGGCGCCCTGCCAGCGGCGACACTCGTCACAGCCGGACAGATGGGCATGAGCCATGCCCAGTTGCGTCCCGGCGGTCTCCCCGTCCAATGCCGCGGACAGCGTCCGCCGCACGTCACCACACGTCATGTACGGGTAGTCGGTTCGAGGTCGACAAAAGTTCCGGTGGCCTGGATCACTCCCATTGCCCGGTCGGGGGCGGGGCCCGATCGGGTACTGCCCGCCCCGGCGGCGGGGGCCGTTCGGGTACGGCCCAGGTCACAGCCACCGCGTAGGCTGTGGCACCGTGAGCGCAGACGCGAGCCGGCCAACCGGTTCCCGGCCTGGCCACGGCGCCGATTTCGGTGGCCCGCTGCCGGCCGGGGCGGGCGAGGGCGCGCTGCCGGCCGGGGTCGGTGAGAGCGCGCTGCCGGCCCGAGCGGGTGACGG
>JBAUUM010000819.1:0-3427 GCA_049582705.1 Actinocatenispora sp. | reverse complement strand
ACCGTGACGTCACCGCCGCCGGGACTGCGTGCCCGGGTCCTGGCCGACGCGGCCCGCAGCCGGCAGGACCCGCCCCGGTTGCACCACAACGGAACCCGGGGCGCCGGCCGCCTGACCCGCTGGCAGCGGTTCACCGCCACCGTGGCCGCGGCGGTGGCGCTCGTCGCGGGCGCGGTCGGCGTCACCCACGGCGTCGAGCAGGGACGGGTGGACTCCGCCCGGCACAGCGCCGTCGCGGCACAGGCCGAGCGGGCCCGCATCGCCGGCGTACTCGCCGATCCCGACACGCGCGTCGTACCGGCGACCCTGCCCGGTGGTGGCCGCGCCCGGGTGGCCATCTCCCCGGGCCGCAACGAGGCGGTCGTGGCGCTGTCCCGTCTGCCGCATCTGACCGGTGGCCGCACGTACCAGATGTGGCTGGTCACCGGCGGGTCCGCGCACAGCGCCGGCGTCCTGGACGTCGGCCAGCAGGACACCACCCACCTCGTCGTCCACACCGGCCACGCGGACGCGTTCGCGCTGTCCACCGAGCCGGCCGGGGGATCCCGGCAACCCAGCGGGGTGTGGGCCTCGATCCCGCTGACCACGTGACAGGCCGTACGGCCGGGCCGTGACGGCGATCGGCGCCGAACCGCCGACCGGCCATCGGCGCACGATCGGCGGTCGGCCGGTACCGGGACCTGTCGCCCGTACTCCGACGGACCGGTGCGGCGATCGCGATCGTGCCCGCGCCCCGAACGACCGGCGCGACGTGCTCCACAAGACCAACCGACGGCGGGCACGGGCGGGCAGTCGCCCGGCACCGGATGCCGGCATCGCGCAGACCTCCAACTGCGCGGCCGCACCACAGCCTGCTGCGGTCGCTCCGACCGTCCTGGCTTCCTCGCCGCCGGCCCAGCAGGGCACACAGCATCGGCCGTCTCACAGCGGCATTCGGCGAGCCGACCTCGCACCGGAGAGATCGCCGAGCCCGACCCGATGCGGCGCCGGCGCGATTCGCGGCGCACTGCGGGACGGCGGCGAGGGCCGCTTCGTAGCGTCCAGTGAAGCGGTCCACGCTGGTCGGTCGGGGGGCAGGTACCCGCACCACCTTTCTGTGCAGCGACATGCCGACTGGTTGGGCGTGTTGCTGCACAGAAAGGGGAGGCCACGTGAACTGTGCAGCGACACGCCGATTGGCTCGGCGTGTCGCTGCACAGAAGAGCAACGCCGGCCCGGCCGGAACGCCGGAGCCCGTTCCAGTAGGGTGACCTGCCATCCGGCGCGGTGCAGCCCGACCGCGGTGGCCAGTCCGCCGATGCCGCCGCCGACGACGACCGCCGTGCCCGGCCTCATGATCCGTCTCCCGCGGCGCGGTGCGGCGCCGACGATGTCCGGTACACGTCAGGACCAGTAGATGTCCGGTACATGTCAGGACCAGTACTCGACGGCGGTGGCGCGCAGCCGTTCGCGCGTCGCGTCGTCGCACAGCGCGCCGACCACGCCCGCCGCGAACGCGACCTTGCCGCCCGCGTGCAGCTTGTCGGCCAGCTCGTACTCCTGGCCCAGGTCGGTGTTGAACATCGCCGGGTCGTCGCTGTTGATGGTGCACCGGGCGCCGGCCGCGAGCAGCGCCGGCAGCGGGTGCGCGTCCAGGTCCGGCACCACCCGGGTACGCAGGTTCGAGGTGGGGCACACGTCCAGCACGATGCCCTTGGCGATGATCTCCGCCAGCAGTTCGGGGTCCTCGACGGCCCGGATGCCGTGCCGGATGCGGTCCGGCCGCAGCACGTCGAGTACCTCCCGGATCGACTCCGGGCCGGCGTTCTCGCCGGAATGCGGTACCACGCCGAGGCCACCGTCCCGGGCGATGTCGAACGCCCGGGCGAACGGGGTCACCGGGCGACCCGCCTCCAGCCCACCGACGCCCAGCGCCACGATGCCGCGCTCCGCGTACCGCACCGACCAGCGCGCGCACTCCTCGGCCACGTCCGGGTCGCCGCCGCGGTACAGGTCCGGGGTGAACCGCACCTCGACGCCGTGCCGTTCGCGGGCCTCCGCGATGCCGTCGCAGTATCCCTCGTACATCTCGGCCCAGGCGACGCCGGTCTGCACCCGCTCCGCCGGGGAGAAGATGGCCTCCAGGTACACGGCACCGTACGAGGCCGCCTCCGCCGCGTAGTCGACGACGATCTGTCGGAAGTCCGTCGCGGTACGCAGGCAGTTCGTGGTCAGCTTCCAGACCTTGATGAAGTGCTGGAAGTCGGTGAACTCGTACAGCTCGCGCAGGCCCTCGATGGTGTCGGCGGGCAGCGTCTGGCCGTTGCGGCGCGCGATGTCGAGCAGGGTGTGCGGGCGGATCGCGCCCTCGAGGTGCACGTGCAGCTCGATCTTCGGGTAGCCGGTGTTCCCCCGTGGTGTCTCGCTCATCGGCCCATCATCGCGGGTCCCGTCGAGCGGCCGGAAGCCCCCGGTGGGCCGGCAAAGGCGGCGGACCGCCCGCGGTGTCGGGGATCGGACGCCGGGCACCGTACCCGTTTTCCGGCACGTCCGCCGCAGAACCGTCATAGTGGACTGGTCGGAGGTTCCTCCGGGCGGATCATGGGAAGTGTGATGGCGGTCGACCATGCACAGGACGCGCCGGACCGCACCCTGCGGCGCTGGTGGTTGGCCCCGGCGCGGTGGTGGCGGGAGCTGCTCATCATCGGCGTCGGATACGGGCTGTACACGCTGATCCAGCACCACATCAACATCCTGCCCGGTCCCGCGCTGAACCACGCCGCGGACATCGTGCGCCTGGAGACCCGGCTGCACCTCGCCGTCGAACCGTCGGTCAACCACGCGCTCGCCCTGCATCCCACGCTCGCCGCGGTCGCCAACTACTACTACGTCGCCATGCACGAGGCGGTCACGCCGGCCGTCATCCTGTGGGTCTTCCTGCGTCACCGGGGCGCCTACCCGTATGCGAGGTTCCTGCTCGTGGTCCCGACGCTGATCGGCTTCGCGCTGTACTACGTGGTGCCCGTCGCCCCGCCCCGGCTGCTGCCCGGCGACGGCATGGTCGACACGATGGCCCGGTACGCGAGCATCGGCGACTACTCGCAGGGGCCCATGTCGCACACGGCGGCGCAGTTCGCCGCGTTCCCGAGCCTGCACCTGGTGTGGGCGATGTGGTGCGGCGCGATGGTCTGCTGGCTGGTCCGCCGGTGGTACGTGCGGGTCGTCGCGGTCGCGTACCCGATCTGCACCGGGCTGGTGGTGGTGGCCACGGCCAACCACTACCTGTTCGACCTCGCGGGCGCTGTCGTGGTGTTCGCGGCCGGGGCGGGGCTGCTCGCCGTGTCGTACGTGGGCCTGGTCCGCCCGGCCGAGTTGCAGACCGCGGCAGCGGGGTAGGCCGGCTCCGCGGCCCGCCCACGCCCGCCGACACGCCCCGCGTGGCCCGCCT
>JBAUUM010000818.1:0-3554 GCA_049582705.1 Actinocatenispora sp. | reverse complement strand
GGCGCCGGGCGGCCGGTGCTGGCGGTGACGGCGACGGGGCGGGAGGCCGAGGACCTGGCCGACTCGCTGCGCTGTCTGCTGCCGCCCGACGAGGTGGTCGTCTACCCGGCGTGGGAGACGCTGCCGCACGAGCGGCTGTCCCCGCGCAGCGACACGGTGGCCCGGCGGCTGTCGGTACTGCGCCGTCTCGCGCATCCGGTGGCCGACGAGCCGGGACAGGGCCCGGTGCGGGTGGTCTGCGCCGCGGTACGCAGCGTGCTGCAGCCGCAGCTGCGCGGGCTGGGTGACCTGGAGCCCGTCGAGCTGCGGCCGGGCGGCACCGCCGACCTGGAGGACGTGGCCCGGCGGCTCACCGACCTGGCGTACGCGCGGGTCGACATGGTCGGCTCGCGGGGCGAGTTCGCGGTACGCGGCGGCATCCTCGACGTCTTCCCGCCCACCGAGGAGCACCCGCTGCGGGTGGAGTTCTGGGGCGACGACGTCGACGAGATCCGGTCGTTCGCGGTCGCCGACCAACGGTCGTTCGAGAAGGAGTCGGACCCGGCGGGCGGCGGCGCCGTGCACCTCGTCGCGCCGCCGTGCCGGGAACTGCTGCTGACCCCGCAGCTGCGCGAGCGGGCCGCGCAGCTCGGCGCGGAGCACCCGGGCCTGGCGGAGATGTGCGAGAAGCTCGCCGAGGGCATCCCGGTGGAGGGCATGGAGTCGCTCGCCCCGGCGCTGCTGGCCGGGCCGGGAGACGACGGCGCCGCTCAGCTGGAGCTGCTGGTCAACACGATGCCGGCCGGCACGGTGGTGGTGGCGTGCGATCCGGAGCGGATCCGCGCCCGGGCGCATGACCTGGTTGCCACGTCGGCGGAGTTCCTGGCGGCCAGCTGGGCCGCGGCGGCGGCCGGCGGCGCCACCCCGATCGACCTGGGCGCGGCGGCGTTCCACAGCCTGGCCGACGTCCGTTCGGTGGCCACCGAGCTGGGCATGCCGTGGTGGAGCGTCAGCCCGTTCGGCACGGTGGAGGCGACGCCGAGGACCATCGAGGACGAACTGGCCGAGATCGACCCGGAGCTGGCCACGCCCGCGCTGGACCTGGCGCCGGAGGACGCGGTGGCGCTGGGCGCCCAGCCGGCCCCGCTGTACCACGGCGACGGCGCCGCGCTGCTGGGTGACGTGCGGCGCTGGACGACCGCCGGATACGCGGTCGCGCTCGTCTTCGAGGGGCACGGTCCGGCGCAGCGCGCCGTCGAACTGCTGCACGAGGCGGACCTGGGTGCCCGGCTGGTCGACTCGGTCGAGGAGCCGCCCGCCGCCCGGTCCATCGTGGTCAGCACCGGCGGTCTGGAGCGCGGTTTCGTCGATGAGACGGCGAAGCTCGCGGTGCTCACCGGCAACGACATCACCGGCGGCAAGGGTTCGTCCACAAAGGACATGCGCCGGATGCCGAGCCGGCGGCGTAACACCATCGACCCGCTGGAGCTGAAGGCCGGCGACCACGTGGTGCACGAGCAGCACGGCATCGGCCGGTACGTGGACCTGGTACGGCGCACCGTGAACGGCGCCGAACGCGAGTACCTGGTGCTGGAGTACGCGCCGAGCAAGCGCGGCCACCCCGGCGACCGGCTGTACGTGCCGACCGACCAGCTCGACCAGCTCACCCGGTACGTCGGCGGCGAGAACCCGACGCTGCACAAGATGGGCGGCGCGGACTGGCAGAAGGCGAAGAGTCGGGCCCGCAAGGCGGTCCGGGAGATCGCCGCCGAGCTGATCAAGCTGTACGCCGCGCGGCAGAACTCGCCCGGCTTCGCGTTCGGCCCGGACAGCCCGTGGCAACGGGAACTGGAGGACGCGTTCCCGTTCGCCGAGACGCCGGACCAGCTGGCGGCCATCGACGAGGTCAAGGCCGACATGCGCCGCTCGGTCCCGATGGACCGGCTGATCTGCGGCGACGTCGGCTACGGCAAGACCGAGATCGCGGTGCGGGCCGCGTTCAAGGCGGTACAGGACGGCAAGCAGGTCGCCGTGCTGGTACCGACCACCCTGCTCACCCAGCAGCACTTCAACACGTTCTCCGAGCGGATGGCGCAGTTCCCGATCACCATCCGGACCCTGTCGCGGTTCAACACGCCGATCGACACCGAGCAGACCCTGACCGGCATCGCGGACGGCAGCGCCGACATCGTGCTCGGCACCCACCGCCTGCTGTCCTCGCAGACCCGGTTCAAGCAGCTCGGCCTCGTCATCGTCGACGAGGAACAGCGGTTCGGCGTGGAGCACAAGGAGTACCTGAAGCAGCTGCGTACCCACGTCGACGTGCTGACCATGTCGGCCACGCCGATCCCGCGGACCCTGGAGATGGCCGTCACCGGCATCCGGGAGATGTCGGTGATCGCGACCCCGCCGGAGGAACGGCACCCGGTGCTGACGTTCGTCGGCGCGTACGAGGACAAGCAGGTCGCCGCCGCCGTACGGCGCGAGCTGCTCCGTGACGGCCAGGTCTTCTACCTGCACAACAGGGTCGAGTCGATCGAGCGCGCGGCCCGCCGCATCCGGGAACTGGTGCCGGAGGCGCGGGTCGCCGTCGCGCACGGGCAGATGGGCGAGGAACGCCTCGAGAAGATCATGTTGGACTTCTGGAACCGCGACATCGACGTACTGGTGTGCACGACGATCGTGGAGTCCGGCATCGACATCCCCAACGCGAACACGCTCATCGTGGAGCGCGCCGACATGCTCGGACTGTCCCAGCTGCACCAGATCCGTGGCCGGGTGGGTCGCGGCCGGGAACGTGCGTACGCGTACTTCCTCTATCCGGCGGAGAAGCCGCTGACCGAGCACGCGCACGAGCGGCTGGCGACCATCGCGCAGCACACCGAGCTCGGCGCCGGCATGTTCGTGGCGATGAAGGACCTGGAGATCCGCGGTGCCGGCAACCTGCTGGGCGGCCAGCAGTCCGGGCACATCGAGGGCGTCGGGTTCGACCTGTACGTGCGGATGGTGGGCGAGGCGGTGCAGGCGTTCAAGGGCGAGACGCCGGACGAGATCGCCGAGGTCAAGGTGGACCTGCCGGTGGACGCGCACCTGCCGCACGACTACATCGGGGTGGAACGGCTCCGCCTGGAGATGTACCGCAAGCTGGCCGAGGTCCGGGACGACGCGGCCCTCGACGAGGTGCGCGCCGAGCTGGTCGACCGGTACGGCGAGGTGCCGACGCCGGTGGAGAACCTGGTGCAGGTGGCGAGGTTCCGGCTGCTGGCCCGACGGTACGGCCTGACCGACGTGTCGTTGCAGGGCCGGCACGTGCGCTTCTCGCCGATGCCGTTGCTGGAGTCGAAGCAGCTGCGGCTCAAGCGGCTCTATCCGGACGCGACGTTCAAGTCCAATCTGGACATCGTCAGCCTGCCCCGGCCGAGTACCCGGCGGGTGGGCGGGGAGCCGATGCGCGACCTGCAGCTGCTCACCTGGTGCGCCGAGCTGATCACCAGCATCCTGGACGCGCCGGCGGCCGCCGCTGCCGGCGGCTGATCCCTCCGGGCCTCGGCCGGGCGTCCGCCCGGCCGAGGCGC
>JBAUUM010000817.1:0-1941 GCA_049582705.1 Actinocatenispora sp. | reverse complement strand
GCCGCGCTGGCCCTGGCCGCCGGGCACGCTGCGGCGGCGCCGGCCCGGCGTGCCCTCGTGCGCCGGCTGGTGACCGCCTTCGTGGCGGGCCGTCACACGCCGGCGGCCCGGATCGGCTCCTCGCGGGAGGCCGCCGGATGACCGCCTCGCAGCCGATCGGGGACCCGGCCGGCGTGACACCGTCGCCGGGAACGGGCATGTCCGGCGTGGCCGGTCTCCGGGGCGCCGTCCTGATCGCCGGCACGAGCTCGGACGCGGGTAAGAGCACCGTCGTCGCGGCGCTCTGCCGCTGGCTGAGCCGGCAGGGCGTGCGCGTCGCGCCGTTCAAGGCGCAGAACATGTCGAACAACTCGGTCGTCACGCCGGAGGGCGGCGAGATCGGCCGTGCGCAGGCGTTGCAGGCGGCGGCGTGCGGCCTGGCGCCCAGCGTCCGGTTCAATCCGGTACTGCTCAAGCCCGGTGCCGACGGCACGAGCCAGGTGGTGCTGCTCGGCCGCGCGCTGCGCACCGTCGGCGCGGACAACTACCGTGAGGTGCGCGAGGAACTGGCGGACACCGTCCACCGCACGTTGGCGCAGCTGCGTGCCGAGTACGACGTGGTCGTCTGCGAGGGGGCCGGAAGCCCGGCCGAGATCAACCTCCGCTCCGGAGACCTGGTCAACATGGGGCTGGCCCGCGCCGCGCGCCTGCCCACGGTGCTGGTCGGCGACATCGACCGGGGTGGCGTGCTCGCCGCCATGTTCGGCACCCTCGCGGTGCTCTCCGCCGGGGACCAGTCGCTGCTGACCGGCTTCGTGGTCAACAAGTTCCGCGGCGACGCGGGCCTGCTCAAGCCGGGGCTGGACATGCTGGTCGGGATGACCGGTCGCCCCGTGTACGGCGTGCTGCCGTTCCTGCCGGCTCTGCGGCTCGACAGTGAGGACTCGCTCGGCTACACCGACGGCAGGTTGCTGGGTCATCCGACCCCGCCGCACGGCACCGCGACCCTTCGGGTCGCGGTCGTCCGACTGCCCCGGATCTCGAACGCCACCGACGTGGAGGCACTGGCCGCCGAGCCGGGCGTCCGGGTCCGGTTGGTCACCACACCCGCCGAGATCGAGGACGCCGACCTGGTGGTTCTGCCGGGCACCCGGTCCACCGTGGCCGACCTGGACTGGCTGCACCGGCAGGGTCTCGCGGACGCGCTCCGCGCACACGCCGCCGCGGGGCGTCCCCTGCTCGGCATCTGCGGCGGTTACCAGATGCTCGCCGAGGCGATCGAGGACGAGGTGGAGAGCCGCCGGGGCAGGGTGCCCGGGCTCGGTCTGCTGCCGACGACGGTCGTCTTCGCGCCCGACAAGACGCTGCGGACCCCGTCCGGGTCCGCGCTCGGTGCACCGGTCGGCGGCTACGAGATCCACCACGGCGTGGCCACCGCCCGATACCGGACCCCGGACATGCGCGGCGCACGCCAGGAAGCGTCACGCACGGAGGTCCCGTGCCCAGGGGCTCCGCAGCCGGAAGCGACCCGTCCGGAGGACTCGCCCGCAGGGAACTCGCACCCGGAGGCGTCGCGTTCGGAGGCGTCGTCGTCCGGGACGGCCGCGGACCACGCGCCGGGGCGGCCATCGGGTGACGACGTGGGCGGAGCGGCCCCGTTCATCGAACTTCCGGACGGCACGGGGGAGGGTTGCCGGACGGGCTCGGTCTTCGGCACCCACTGGCACGGGACGTTCGAACACGACGAGTTCCGCCGGCGGTTCCTCACCGAGGTGGCCGCGCTCGCCGGTCGAACCGGGTTCCGGCCCGCCCCCGACACCCGGGTCGGCGCCGTGCGTGAGGCCGCGCTCGACCAGCTCGCCGATGTGCTCGACGAGCATCTGGACACCGCCGCGCTGACCGCTCTGATCGCGGCAGGGGCACCACCGGGACTGCCGTTCGTCCCGCCGGGCGCGCCGGTCC
>JBAUUM010000816.1:0-14805 GCA_049582705.1 Actinocatenispora sp. | reverse complement strand
GAGCTGTCCCCGGGCCACCGGCCGTTGTCGTACGGCTCAGCTGTCGCCGCCGGCCTCCGCCTGCGGCGCGGCGCTGATGTCGTCGATCTGGTACTTCTTGAACGCCTGCAGCGGCAGGTCGTTCGGCACCTCACCGCGCTTGGCCAGCTGCCGCAGCGCCGCCACCACGATCGACTCGGCGTCGACGTGGTAGTGCCGGCGCAGCGCGCCCCGGGTGTCGGAGTGCCCGAACCCGTCGGTGCCCAGGGACGTGAAGTCGCCCGGCACGTACGGCGCGATCAGGTCCGGCACCGCGCGCATGAAGTCGCTGACCGCCACGACGGGGCCGCGGGCGCCGGTGAGCGACCGGGTCACGTACGGCTCCTGTACCTCCGCCTCGGGGTGCATCAGGTTGTGCTCCTCGACGCGGTCCGCGTCGCGACGCAGCTCCGTCCACGAGGTCACCGACCACACGTCCGCGTTGACGCCCCAGTCGTCGGCGAGCAGATGCTGCGCCTTCAACGCCCACGGCATCGCCACGCCGGAACCGAGCAACTGCACCCGGGGGGCGTCGCCGTCGGCGCCGTCGGCGTACTTGTAGATGCCCCGCCGTACTCCCTCGACGTCCAGGTCGGCCGGCTCGGCGGGCTGCACGATCGGCTCGTTGTAGACGGTGAAGTAGTAGTAGATGTTCTCGGGGTCGTCGCCGTACATCCGCCGCAGGCCGTCCTGCACCAGGTGCGCGATCTCGTACGCGAACGCCGGGTCGTAGCCGACCACCGCCGGGTTGGTGTACGCCAACAGCGGCGAGTGCCCGTCCTGGTGCTGCAGGCCCTCACCGTTGAGCGTGGTGCGGCCGGCGGTGGCGCCCAGTACGAAGCCGCGGGCCATCTGGTCGGCCGCGGCCCAGAAGCCGTCACCGGTGCGCTGGAACCCGAACATCGAGTAGAAGATGTAGATCGGGATCATCGGCACGCCGTGCGTGGCGTACGCGGTGCCCGCCGCGGTGAACGAGGCCACCGAGCCGGACTCGTTGATGCCCTCGTGCAGGATCTGGCCGTTCGTGGCCTCCCGGTACGCCAGGAACAGCTCGCGGTCCACGGGGGTGTAGTTCTGTCCGTGCGGCGAGTAGATCTTGGCGGTGGGGAACAGGGCGTCCATCCCGAACGTGCGTGCCTCGTCGGGGATGATCGGCACGACGTGCCGGCCGAACTCCTTGTCCTTCATCAGCTCCTTGAACAGCCGCACGATCGCCATCGTGGTGGCGACCTTCTGCTTGCCGGAGCCCTTGGCGAACATCCGGTAGGCGTCCGGCTTCGGCTGGTGCAGCGGAATCGTGGTGTGCCGCCGCTCGGGCAGGAACCCGCCGAGCTGCTTGCGGCGCTCCATCATGTACTGCCACTCGTCGGAATCCTTGCCCGGGTGGTAGTACGGGGGTGAGACCGGGTCGAGGGCCGAGTCCGGGATGTCGAGGTAGAGCCGGTCCCGGAACGAGGTGAGGTCGTCGGCCTTGAGCTTCTTCATCTGGTGGGTGGCGTTGCGGGCCTCGAAGTGGCTGCCCAGGGTCCAACCCTTGATGGTCTTGGCCAGGATCACCGTCGGCTGGCCGGTGTGCTCGGTGGCCGACTTGTACGCGGCGTAGAGCTTCCGGTAGTCGTGCCCGCCGCGCTTGAGGTTCCAGATCTCGTCGTCGGTGAAGTTGTCGACCATCTTGCGGGTGCGCGGGTCGCGCCCGAAGAAGTGCTCGCGGACGTACGCGCCGTCCTCGGCCTTGTAGGTCTGGTAGTCGCCGTCGTTGGTGACGTTCATTAGGTTGACCAGGGCGCCGTCGCCGTCGGCGGCGAGCAGCGGGTCCCACTCGCGGCCCCAGATGACCTTGATGACGTTCCAGCCGGCGCCCCGGAACAGGCTCTCCAGCTCCTGGATGATCTTGCCGTTGCCGCGTACCGGGCCGTCGAGGCGCTGCAGGTTGCAGTTCACCACGAAGGTCAGGTTGTCCAGTTCCTCACGCGCGGCGAGGCTGAGGGCGGCGACCGTCTCGGGCTCGTCCATCTCGCCGTCGCCCAGGTACGCCCAGACGCGCTGCTGGCTGGTGTCCTTGATGCCGCGGTTGTGCAGGTACCGGTTGAACCGGGCCTGGTAGATCGCGCCCAGCGGGCCGAGGCCCATCGACACCGTCGGAAACTCCCAGAAGTCGGGCAGCAACCGTGGGTGCGGGTAGGAGGGAAGGCCGCCGCCGGGGTGCGAGAACTCCTGCCGGAAGCCGTCCATCTGCTGCTCGGTGAGCCGCCCCTCCAGGAACGCCCGGGCGTACATGCCGGGTGAGGCGTGACCCTGGAAGTAGATCTGGTCACCACCGCCGGGATGGTTCTTGCCGCGGAAGAAATGGTTGAAACCGACCTCGTACAGGCTGGCCGCGGAGGCATAGGTGGAGATGTGTCCACCCACCTCGACGCCGGGCCGCTGCGCGCGGTGCACCTGGATCGCGGCGTTCCACCGGATGTACGCCCGGATCCGGCGCTCGATGTACTCGTCGCCGGGGAACCAGGGCTCCCGCTCCGGTGTGATGGTGTTGATGTAGTCAGTGCTGGTCAGAGCCGGAACACCGACCTGGCGTTCCCGAGCCCGTTCGAGCATGCGCAACATCACGTAGCGCGCGCGCTGCCGGCCGCGGTGATCAACGACCGCGTCCAGCGACTCGACCCATTCGGTGGTTTCCTCGGGGTCGATGTCCGGAATCTGGCTCGGGAGCCCGTCGCTGATGACCGGGCGCTTTCGTTCCGTGGCCACGGGCGGTCCCTCGTCGTCTCTTGTGGAGTGGTTTCTCAGCCTCCATCCTGCCTCCGTTGCCTGGGGGCCGTCACGCGGGTCCGTCCAGTGGGCGACCATCGACACATGTACTCGCAGGAGATCAGAGTTTCGACCGGCTCCACTCCCACGGTGCGGGACGTCACCCGGGAGGCGGGTGCCGCGGTGGCCGACAGCGGCGTGTCGTCCGGCCTGCTGCACGTCTTCGTCCCGCACGCGACCGCGGCTGTGGCGATCCTCGAGACCGGCGCGGGCAGCGACGACGACCTGCTGGCCGCGCTGGACGACCTGCTGCCCCGCGACGCACGGTGGCGACACCGGCACGGAAGCCCCGGGCACGGCCGTGACCACGTACTTCCCGCGCTGATCCCGCCGTACGCGACGGTCCCGGTGGTCGACGGTCAGTTGGCCCTGGGCACCTGGCAGTCGATCTGTCTCGTCGACACCAACGTCGACAACCACGAGCGCACGATCCGCTTCTCGGTGCTCGCCGGCTGACCTTTGAGACGATGTGACTCTCCGTATGGCATGTCATGATGGTTTGGTGATCGGAGACGGGTTCCTGGCCCCCTGTCGGGTGGCGCGACCGCCGAGGGTTACCCGTGGACGCTGGTGGGTAAGCCCGGGACCCCATTGGCGGGACGGGTCTCCCACAAGGTGCGCGTACGGGTTAGTCTCCGGCCAACCGACGCGTTCCCGCGTGGCCCGTGCCGGTATTCGCCGGACCCGACCGGGCTGGGGAACGTAACTTTGTCGGTGCGCCACCCAACGGTGGCCACCGAGACAGGCAACGACGCACTGACGGCGCCCGACCGGGCGCCGCGGGGCGCAACGACGAGGAGGCACTCGACTGTGAGCGCGACGGCTGGTCAGGCCGACGGCGTGACGAGCATGGTGGACCGGCTCGGCGTGGAGCCGAGCAGTATCGTCATGGAAATCGGTTATGACGAGGACGTCGATGAGGAACTCCGCGATGCGGTCATCGACCGCTGCGGGGAGATCGTCGATGAGGACACCGACGAGGTGGTCGACATCGTGCTGCTGTGGTGGCGCGACGACGACGGAGACCTGGTCGAGACCCTGATGGACGCCCGGAGCCCACTGGCCGACACCGGGTCCATCTGGTTGCTGTTCCCGAAGCCAGGGCGGCCCGGTCACGTCGAGCCCAGCGAGATCGGCGAAGCGGTGCTCACCGTGGGGTTCCAGCAGACCAGCAGCATCAACGCGGCCCGCGAATGGTCGGCCGCGCGGCTCGTCACCCCCAAGGTCGGTCGCGGCAAGCGCTGAGTGCCGTTCCGGGACGCCCGCGGATCACCGGTCCGCGGCGCGCCCACGTGTCGACGGGCGGACCACACCGGTGGTCCGGCCGGATCCGACGTGCGTGGCGGGCCGGACGGTTGGCCGCCGCGTGCGCAGTGTTCCAACACCCACAAGGAGTGCGTTGTGCCCATCGAGGTCGGTGCGTCGGCACCGGATTTCGTGCTGAAGGACCAGAACAACCAGGAGGTCCGGCTGTCGGACTTCCGCGGCGACAAGAACGTGCTGCTGGTCTTCTACCCGCTCGCGTTCACCGGCGTGTGCCAGGGTGAGCTGTGCGAGGTCCAGGAGAACCTCAACCAGTACCAGACCGACGGCCTGCAGGTCCTGTCGGTCAGCGTCGACTCGCCGTACACGCACAAGGTGTGGGCCGAGCGGGAGGGCTTCGAGTTCCCGCTGCTCGCCGACTTCTGGCCGCACGGCGCGACCGCCCAGGCGTACGGCGTCTTCAACGACGCCGCGGGCATCGCCAACCGGGGCACCTTCCTGATCGACAAGGCCGGCACCGTACGGTTCGCCGAGATGAACATGCCGGGCGAGGCTCGCGACCAGGGTGCCTGGCGCAAGGCGCTCGCCGACCTGCCGGCCTGATCCACCTCCGGCCGGCCCGGAGACATCCCGAGGCTGGCGACGCGATACTCTCGTCGCCAGTCCGGGGCGCGTAGCTCAGCGGAAGAGCACTCGCCTTACAAGCGAGGGGTCGCAGGTTCGAACCCTGCCGCGCCCACCACCGTACTCACTGTTCAGGGGCTCTGTCTGCCGCGGCGGGGTAAGCCCCGGATGCTTCCGCGGTCTCCGGACACCGTGTCCCGACCGGTGCAGGGGCGGCTGGCTGCCTCGCCCTGGTTGTCGGGTGCGAAGCTCGGGGCATGGACACCAACTGGTCGGTACGTGCGGAGGAACTGTCGGCCGGCGCGTTGGCCTGGCTGGTCGATGCGGCCCGCGAGGACGGCGCCGGGCTTGCCTGGCCCAGTCGGCCGGGCGACGACGAGACGATGCCGACCCTCTACAGCGGCACCGCCGGCATCGTGCTGGCTCTGCTGGAGGCGCACGCACACTTCGGCGACGACCGGTACGGCGAGGTCGCCCTGCGCGGCGCGCGGAACCTGGTGTCCGTCGTCGACGCGGGCTGGGAGGACAGCTCGCTGTACTTCGGGCTGACCGGGATCGCCGTCGCGCTGCACGCGGTGCACGAGCGGCTCGACGACAAGGATGCCGGCGACGCGGCCGGGCGGGCGCTCGACCTGGTCCGGCGGCGGTTCGACGGCACGCGGTGGGGTCCGCTGTTCGAGCTGCTCGGCGGCAACGCCGGGATCGCGCTGGGCGCGCTCGCCGTCGGTGACCCGGATCTTGCGCTGCTGGCCGTCGAGCCGTACCCGCGCACCGCGGAGACGACCGCGCACGGGGTGAACTGGGAGACCCGGGTCGGCCGGGTCGCCCGCCAGCACCACATCTCGCACGGGACGCTGGGCATCGTGGCCGCGCTGACCGCCGTGGGTCGCACGACCGGCCGCGACGACCTGGTCGAGCTGGCCGTTGCGGGCGCCGCCGACGTCGTGTCCCGCGACGAGGACGGCCCGGCCGGGTTCCTGGTGGCGCACTCCCATCCACCGGACCGGCCGGAGCTGATCGACCGGTACAACTTCGGCTGGTGTCAGGGGCCGGCGGGCGACGCGCAGGTGTTCCGGTTGCTCCACAACATGCTGGGCGACGAGCGCTGGTCGGCTCTGGCCGACCGCTGCTGGTACACGGTCACGCACTGCGGACTTCCCGAGCGGCTCCGGCCGCGCTTCTGGGACAACAACGGGCACTGCTGCGGCACCGCCGGTGTGCTGGCCCTGGCCTGCGACCGGGCCGTGGAACGCGGGGACGGGTGGGACTTCGCCGAGCTGCTCGCCGCCGACCTCGCGGCCCACGCCACCGTCGACGACGCCGGCACCCGCTGGTCAAACGTCGAGCACCGGGCCACCCCGAGCGAGCTCCCGCCGCACACCGGATGGGCGATGGGCAACGCGGGGATCGTGCGGGAACTGCTGCGGTTCGCCCGGATCGGCGCTGGACGCGATGCGGCGTACGCGGTCACCTGGCCGGACCAGCCACCGGCCCGGTCGGTCTGATTCGGGACACCCGCGACCGGGCCGGGCGGCGGGGCCAGGCTCGGCGCAGTCGTCGGGCGGCGGGCCGCGCATCCGGCCGCGCGGTCCGCCTGAACGCGCGGGTGACCGGGCGCCACCGTCGGACGCTGGGGAACGCTCAGGTTCCGCCGGACGTGACCCGGCGGTAGCGCGCGGAGCCGTCCCTGGTCACCCGGCCCATGTCGGCGAGCAGTCGGCGCAGCGCGGCGTGGTCGTCGTACACCTCGCCGAGCAGCTCGTTGACCTCGTGCTCGGTCAGTTCACGGTCGGCCGGCAGCAGCTGCGCGAGAAGGTCGGCCAGCCGGTGCCGCAGGCTCAGCTCGTCCGGTACGGCCACCAGCCGGCCGTGCCGGAAGTGCCGCGCGAGCCTGGGATCCTCGGCGAGCAGGCGGGTCGTCGGCAGTACCGACTCGACGGTGTCGGCGTCGGTGCGCAGCGGCGCCAGGTCGGCGGTGAGCCGTTGCCCGTCGATGGTCAGCAGGCCGCACTCGGCGAGCCGTACGGCCTCCTTCACGACGGTCCGGACCGACTGGCCGGTGTCGGCGGCGACCTCGGCCAGCGTCCCGGCGCCCCGGCTCGCGACGGCGGTCAGCACGGCCAGCCGGTCGGCCGAGGCGAGGGTGGCGAGGCGGGCGGCGGCGCGGCTGAGTTCCTTCACGGCGCGGATACTAGGTGCGCGATACGCTCCGTCTCAACGGATTTGCCGAGCGTCGACGCCGGTCGCGGGCCGTGCCCGAGGGGCCGGGGGAGAGGTCATCCGTTTTCGGCTACGGGTGACCATGAGGACGATATCTTTCAGCGCCGTCGCGCGGGAGACTCGCAGGATGTTCAGTCTGCACAACGGCGCCTCGTCCGCCACGCCCTACGGTCATCCCCGCAGCGATCAGGTACTGCACTGGCTGTCCATCTCGCCGACCGGTTGGGCCAGTGTGCGTCCGGTGTTCGCGGCGCTCTCCCGGCGACCGGTCCGCCGAGGTTAGGACACCCGTCCGGGAACACCGGCGGGATTCCTCGCCGTGTGCCCGGTGGTCGGTGTCGCCGCGTCCGCGGCTCAGGTGGTCGGGCCGCGACCGGCCCTCCAGCCGCCGACGCACAGGTACGCGGCCAGCAGGATGACGAGGAGCGCGCCGTCGGATGCGGCGACGGTGCCGCTGCCGGTGGCGCCGCCCGTGACCAGGTAACCGGTGGCCGTGACGGTGAGGGCGAGCTTGTTGAGCAGCACGATCTCCCACAGCCCGCGCATCCGCAGTGGGAAGACGGCCAACAGTACGAACAGCGCCGCGAAGACCAGCAGTCCGTAGAGCCACCACGTCTGGGCCAGGCGCGTGTCGGGTCCGGCGTGGGCGACGTCGGCGAGAGTGCCGAGCGCGGCGACGAACGCGGAGCCGGCGGCGAGTCCGGCGAGTGCCCGGCCGGCCAGGAGGCGCCGGGCGGACACGGGCGACAGGTGACCGGGTGCGGCGGCGATGACCTCGCCCATGACAACCTCCGATGCGATAACTAGCCATTAGGCTAATAAGCATAGCTTAGGTCGACATCGCGGGATCGGGTCGACGACAACCCGATCGGCCCCGGACCTTCGCATCGCGGGCGACGGCTTCGCAGCCCGGGCAGGGCGGAGCTACGGTCGATGAAGGGGGCCGAGCGCCCGGACGGAACGTGTCGGCCCGCGGGCACAACGATCAGCCGCTGGGGATATATCTGATGCCGGGCCTTGACGTCACGGATCCGAGGGCGGAGCGCTCCGAGTTCGTCACGACCGATCCGGAGGCCGCGCACGCCCTGATCAAGCAGATGTACGTGGACCACCGGACCACGATCAGCGGCCGCCGAGAGGACTTTCTGTTCCGGATCCGGTCCGCCTCGATCGGTCCGCTGTCCGCGGAACTCGTCCAGTACACGATGAACGCGACGGCGATGATGGACCCGATCGACTACCTCATGTCGGCGGTCCTCATGCGGGGTGACCTCAGCCTCGCCTCCGGCCGGGAGGAACTCGCCCGGCCGATCAGCCTGACCGACATCGCCGCCGCGGCCGGGGTCGGGCCCCGCGGGCTGCAGGCGGCCTTCACCCGGCACTTCGCCACCACACCGACCGGTTACCTGCGGCGGATGCGGCTGGCGCGCGCACCGGGACCTTCAGGCCGCCGACCCCATGAACGGCGACACCGTCGGCGCGATCGCCCTCCGGTGGGGCTTCGCCAAGCCCGGCCGGTTCGCGTCCGCCTACCGGGAGGCCTACGGTCAGCTGCCCAGCCACACACTGCGCACCTGACCGGGACGACGGCTGTCGTACCCGGCGGGCACCATGGGGAGGTGACCCCGTTCGTGGTTGGTGAGATCGCCGCCCTGGCCCAGCAGGCGCTGCGACAGTTCGACGGCGGCCTCAACTGTCGCGTCCACGGCAGCCGGGTCGTGCACGCCGTGCACCGGGAGACCTGGTTCGCCGGCGGCATCGAGGTGCCGGCGCCGGCCTGCCGGGTCGGCGTCGCCGGGTTCGACCTGGGCGCGCTCACCCCCACCACCGACCCGGTGAGCTGCGTGCGTTGCCAGCGGTCCGGCCAGGTGACCCCCGGCGTGCTCACCACCGACCAGATGCCGCTGTGGGAGCCGGCGGACTGACCGGCGCCGCCCGCCCCGGGGCAGCTCCGGGCGCCGGATTCGCGTGCTGACAGCGCCCGTGAGCCCGCCACGGTTCGACGAGGTGGGCTTCCGCGTGACGCTGATCGGGGCCGCGACGGGCCGTCAGCTGAGCGACTGGGCCAACGCGACGATGATCCCTTCGGGACCGCGGACGTAGCAGAGCCGGTAGCTGTTCTCGTACTGCACCACCTCGCCGACGAGTTCCGCGCCGTGGGCCCGCAGGCTGGCGACGGTGGCGTCGACGTCGTCGACGGTGAACATGATGCTGCGCAGGCCCAGCGTGTTCCCCAGCGCGTTCGCCGGCTCGGCCCGGACCGCCGTCGGGCTGTGGAACTTCGTCAGTTCGAGCCGGCCGTGGCCGTCCGGGGTCCGCATCATCGCGATGTCGACCCGGATGCCGTCGAGCGCGTTGAGCCGGTCCACCGACTGTCCCTCGATCGGCGCCTCGCCCTCCAGTTCCATACCCAGTTCGACGAAGAACGCCTTGGCGGCCCCGAGGTCGTCGACGACGATGCTCACGTGGTCCATCCGCTGAATCGCCATGGTGGTTCTCCTTCGTCGTCGCGGCCTGTCGTGGCCGCTGGTGTACCGGGGACGGAGCCAGCGTCACATTCTCGACATCGGAGACGCGTCGAATTCCCGGAACCCGCGTCCGGCCGGCACCGCCCGGGCGCGTGGCCCGCCGGCGTACCGGGGCGACATTCCATGCTGGACGGTCCCTGCCACTGGCCGTCGCACGCCGTACCGGCCGGTCGGACCGCCGGTGGTGGGTCCGCTCAGCCGGCCGGCTTCGCCAGGTAGGTGGTCAACGCCTCGATGAACTCGGCCGGCAGCTCCTCGTGCACGAGGTGGCCGGTACGGAAGGAGACCTGCTGGCTGTTCGGGATCCGGTCCGCCATCCGGCGGGTCGCGTCGGCCGGCAGATGGCTCTCGGTGCCGGTCATGATCAGTGTCGGCGCGGTGATCCGCGGCAACGCGTCGCGCCAGGCCGGATCGGGATGGTTGCGCTGCCGGCTGAACGGCGCCTGGATCGCCCAGTCGTAGCCCAGGTCGCCCTCCGGGCGGTCACCCTCGTCGCGCGGCGGAGACGCCGGCTCCGGCGCGGGTGGCTCCTCCAGGACGAGGCGCCGCACCCGGTCGGGCTGCGCGGACGCGAACAGGTACGCGACCATCGCGCCCATCGAATGACCGACCAGGTCGACCCGGGGTACGCCGAGCGCGTCGAGGAACCCGGCGACGTCACCCGCCATGTCGCTCAGGCGGTAGTCCGGCGTCCAGGCACTGCGGCCGTGACCGCGCAGATCCAGCGCGATCGACCACCGGTCGGGCAGGCTCGCCGTGACCGCATCCCAGGTGTCCGCGTTGTCGCCGAGCCCGTGCAGGAAGAGCACGGGAATGTCGTTGTCGGAGCGGGTCGTCTGGCGGTACGCGAAGCTAAGGCCGCCGACGGTCACGGTTTCACGGTCGTCCACGCGGCCAAGCTATCGCACCCCGTACCGGGGGCGGCTGCTGATTTTCCTGGTCGTGACGGGCGTCCCAGCGGCGACCGAACTCGGCGAGTTCCGCGCCGTGTTCAATGGTCCGCGCCCAGTGCGCCGGCCAGGCGTCGGCGCCGTACGCCGCCCCGGCGAACGCGCCGGCCAGGCAGGCGATCGAGTCGGAGTCGCCGGATGTCGTGGCGGCGCGGGCGAGCATCCCGACCGGGTCCTCCGGAAACAGCAGGAAGCAGTGCAGCGCGGTGGCCAGCGCCTCCTCCGCGATCCAGCCCGCACCGGTGGCACGACACGGATCGGTGTCCCGGTCGGGCCGGGCCAGCGCGGTCTCCAGCGCGTCCAACGCGTCGAGGCACTCGTCCCAGCCCCGCGCGATGAATTCGACCGGGTCCGTCACGCCCGGCCTGGTCCACAGGTCGGCCAGCCATTCCTCGTGGTAGGTGCGCCGCTGCTGCCGGCACCGCTCCCGCAGCGCGGCCGACAGCGCGGCGGGGGCCAGCCCGGCACGGAGCTGGTGCACGGCGAACGCGGTCAGGTCGCTGGCGGCGAGGCCGGTCGGGTGACCGTGGGTGAGCGCGGCCTGGAACTGGGCGAGCCCGGCCCGCCGGGTGTCGTCGATGCCGGGCAGCAGCCCGACCGGCGCCACGCGCATGTTCGCGCCGCATCCCTTGGACGACTCGCCGGTCGCCTGCCGCCAGGGCGTGCCGTCGGCGAGTTTCGCGCAGGCGCGCAGGCAGGTCATGCCCGGCGCCCGGGTGTTGTCCGGGCTGGCCCACCAGCGCACGAAATGCTCGCGCAGCGCGGGTTCGATCCGTTCGGGTGTCAGTGCGTCGGCGTCCCGCAGCGCCCGGGCGACGGCCAGCGTCATCTGGGTGTCGTCGGTGATCAGGGCCGGGTCACCGGTCAGTTCACGCGGGCCACCCGGGCCGTACCGCTGGACGATGGCGTCCACGTCGAGGAACTCGGTCGGTGCGCCGAGCGCGTCACCGTATGCGAGTCCGAGCAGGCAGCCCGTCGCCCGCGTGTCCGTGCCCTGGCTCATCCGCCACCGTTCCCGTCCGTCGAGAGACCCCGGGTCAGCATGCCGGGTGCGGGCAAGGCCCGGCGGGTGGTTTGCTGCCTTCCTAGGACGTTCTGTCGGCTGTGTTCCGTCCCTCCTTCGGGGGCGTCGCCCCAGGTCGGCATTGACATGTGACCAATTGGTCACCTAATCTCGTGGCTGTGGACGAGGTATTCCGGGCACTTGCCGACCCGACCCGACGGAGCCTTCTCGACGAGCTGTTCCGGGAGGACGGACAGACGCTGAGCGCACTCGAGGAGCGCCTGCCGATGACCCGGTTCGGCGTGATGAAGCACCTCAGGCAGCTGGAAGAGGCAGGCTTGGTCGTGAGCAGGCGACGCGGCCGGGAAAAGCTCCACTTCCTGAATCCCGTACCCATCCGGCTCGTCCACGACCGGTGGGTGAGCAAGTACGCCGAGCGCTGGGCGGCGGGGCTCAGTGAGATCAAGAGCAGACTGGAGAAGACCATGGAGAAGGTTTTCGAGATCTACATCCGCACCACGCCGGAACGGCTCTGGGAAGCCATCACCGATCCGGAGATCCGGGCCAAGTACAACTTCGGGGTCGGGGTCGCCTCCGACTGGAAGCCCGGATCACGGCTGGAGATGGGTTCGGCGAACGCCGACGGTCCGCTCGGCGACGGCGAGGTCATCGAGGCCGACCCGCCGCGCCGGCTCGTCCACACGATGGTCGCGCTGTGGAGCGACGAGGTGCGGGACGAGGGTTCGTCCCGGGTCACCTGGGAGATCGAGCCGATCCGCGACTCCTGCCGGCTGACCGTCACCCACGACCAGCTCCGTGAGGGCGCCAACGACCAGCTCTACGGTGGCTGGCCGATGATCCTCTCCGGCCTGAAGACCTGGCTGGAGAGCGGGGAACTGCTCACCACACCCGGTTCCCTGATGTACAGCGGATGATCGTGCCCGCCGGAGCGGAAGATCCGTTGCCCGCTCCGGCGAGTTGGTCCACTGTGGAGGATCAGTGGTAGTAGCCCTCGACGGGGACACGCGCCTCGTCGGGCAGAGCCGGCCCCTCGCTCGGCACCGGCGGGAAGCCCCCGGACGGCTTGAGTTCGGCGAGCTGCTCGTTGGACAGCGCGTACACCACGCGACCCAGTCCGGAGCGCTCGATGGCCCCGGTGCACATCGGGCAGGGCTGGCAGCTCGTGTACATCGTCGTGTCGGCGGCGACCTGCGGGTCCAACTGCCGGGCCGCCCACCTCGCCAGCTTCAGCTCGGGATGCGCGGTGATGTCGGAGTCGCTCAGGACGGTGTTGTGGGCCTCGGCGAGTACCGCACCGTCCGGCCCCACCAACAGCGACCCGAACGGCGCGTCGCCGGTCGCGCGTGCGGTGGCGGCCAGTTCGATGGCCCGGCGGAGGAAGCGTTCGGCGTCGGGTGTCACATCTGCTCCTGGGGTGTGTGGGTGATCTGGCCGCGGTGGGCGGCGACGGTCGCGAGCGCCTGCCATGCCACCTGCGGACGGTTCGTCTCGTCCGGGTCGCCGCCGAACGGGTCAAGCACCACGGTGCCCGCCCCGAGGCCGGCCAACCGGCCGAGGTCGTCGACGACCTGTTCGATGGTGCCCTCGCCGACGAGCCGGTCCGGGTCCGTGACCGGCGATGCGGTGAGCCGCAACACGATGCGCGGCACCAGCGCCGGCGTCGGCCGCTGTTCCCGCGCGGCGACGGCGGACAGGCGTCCGGTCGCCTCGCGGAGCCAGGGGAGGGTGAACCGCAGCGGATGCCACCCGTCGCCGAGGCGCACCGCGCGGCGGATGCCCGCGTCGCTGTTGCCGCCGACCCAGATCGGGATCTGCCCGGCGCGGTAGTCCTTGTCGTCCGCCCACGCGGCACGCATCGCCCGCAGGTGCTCGTCGGTGAGCCGGCCGCGCTGCGTGAAGTCGACGCCGAGCGCCGCGAACTCCTGCCGCGCCCAGCCCGACGCCACGCCGAGGACCAGCCGCCCGTCGCTGAGATCGTTGAGGTTGGCCGCCATCCGGGCGGTCAGCAGCGGATGCCGGTACGGCACGATGATCACGGTCGTGCCGAGCTGGACCCGCCGGGTGATCCCGGCCAGCCAGGACAACGTGGTGAACGGCTCGTAGAACGGCGCCGGGTACTGCTCGGCGACGTCGGGCGTCACCGCGACGTGGTCGGAGACCATCAGCAGGTCGAAGCCGAGCCCTTCCACTGTCTGCGCCCAGTCGCGCAGTACGGCGGGCCTGGTGCCCGGTCCGAAGTTGGGGACGTTGACGCCGATTCGCATGCGTCAAGGCTAGGCAGGGTTCTGGCGATCCTGAAGGGACTCGTCCCTGCGTAGGTCTGGATGTCCCGTGGATCTGCCGGTAGATTGCGCCGATGGCCGAGAATCTCGATCCGACGGACTGGGCGATCCTCGCCGAGCTCCAGCGCGACGGTCGCGTCGCGCTGACCGAGCTGGGTCGCCGGGTCAACCTCAGTGCCTCCGCGACCACCGAACGGGTCAAGCGGCTGGAGTACATCGGGGTCATCACCGGCTACCGCGCCGACGTCGACCTGACGAAGGTCGGCTTCCCGGTGCTCGCGGTGGTGCGCCTCAAGTACCCCGGCAGCAAGCACCAGCCGCTGCACCGACTGTTGGCCGAACGCACCCAGATCCTGGAATGCCTGCGTACCACGGGAGACGACTGCTATCTGCTGAAGGTGGCCGCGGCCTCCATGTCCGACCTGGAACACCTCATCGACGAGCTCGCCCAGTTCGGCAGCACCACCACCAACGTCGTCTACAGCCAGACGCTGCCCTACCGCGGCCCGCGGGCACCCTGACGCGGGGCGTCGCGGGTGGCCGGGGTCCGGGCGCGGCCCGTGGTCCGGTTCCGAGCCGCGCCGTGGGCCCCGGGTGCCGGTGTGGCAAAACGCGGACCTGATGTACTGGCCTCCCGGCGGACGCCATGCCGGCACCCGCCGCCGACCGAAGGGCCGACCCGAATGACGAACGCACCGACACCGCCCGCCGCCGCGACCGACGACGAGATCTGGCCCGTACTCACGGATCTGCACGCCGAGCGGGTGCGGCAGGACGAGCGGTGGGGTGAACAGAACCATCCCGACGGCACCGGCGGGCCGGGCGCGCTGGACGACCTTGCGGTGGCGCGGGAGACGGTGGAGGGCAACGCCGCACGCGGGGCGATGACCTGGCGGGACATCCTCCAGGAGGAGGTGGCCGAGGCGTTCGCCGAGTCGGACCCGGTGCGGTTGCGTGAGGAACTGGTACAGGTCGCCGCCGTCGCGGCGGGGTGGGTGCAGGCGATCGACCGTCGCGGCCATACCGGCTCCGGCCCGGCTGACTGACCGGCGGGGCGGGCGCCGTCGCGCGCGCCAGGCCCCGAT
>JBAUUM010000815.1:0-2624 GCA_049582705.1 Actinocatenispora sp. | reverse complement strand
CGACGGGAGGCGGTCGGCGCGTCGCGGGACGTGCGGCGGCGGGCCGCGCCGGGTGCCGGGACGCGGGTGGCTGCGATTAAGCTCCGTGGAGCCAGATCCGGGAGGCCACAGATGACCGATGCCCAGACCACCGAACCCGCGCCGCCGGAGCCCCGCCGGACGCTGCGCGCCGTGGCCGTGGACTTCTGGCTGTACTGGGTCGGGCAGACCGTCTCCAACCTGGGCCGGGCCTTCTCCTCGTTCGCCTTCCCGCTGATCATCTACCGGCTGGGCGGCGGCCCGCAGGGCCTCGCGCTGATCGTGGTCGCCCTGTTCCTGCCCAACCTGCTGTTCGGCATCTTCGTCGGAGCCTGGTGCGACCGGCTCAACCGCAAGGTGCTCATGGTCGCGATGGACGTGGCCCGGTTCGCCGTGCTGGCCGTGGTCGGCGGCATCGGCGTGGCCGGCGGCCTGGAACCGTGGATGCTGTTCGTCGCCGCGTTCTGCACCGCGACGTTCGACCTGGCGTTCGAGTCGTCGCAGGCCGCCGTCGTGCCGGCGCTGGTGCCGGACCGGGCCGACTTCGTCAAGGCCAACTCCCGGATGATGGCCGGCGTGCAGATCGGCGCGCTCGGCGGCCCGATCCTCGCCGGCATGCTGGTACTGCTCCTCCCCGTACCGGCGGTGCTGCTCGCCGACGCCAGCAGCTACCTGGTCTCCGGGGTCTCGCTGCTGCTGGTGTCCCGCTCGTTCAACCGCGGTGGGTCGGACACCCGGCGCACCTCGACGATCGTGCAGGACGCCGTGGCCGGCCTGCGGTACATGGTGCGCCAACCGACCATGCGCAGCATCATGCTGATCGCCACGCTGACCCACCTGTTCGGCGCGACCGCGATGGCCGAGATCGTGCTGTTCGCCTCGAAGCACCTGCAGGCCGGGCCGACGAAGATCAGCGTGCTGTACGCCGCCGAGGGCGTCGCGGCGCTGCTGCTGTCGTTCACCGCCTCGTACGCGGCGCGCCGGATCGGCCACGGCCGCTCCATGCTGCTGGCCATCGGCGTACGTGGGGCGCTGCTCATCGCGCTGGTGCTCACCCCGTGGTACTGGCTCGCCGTGCCGCTGTGGGGGATCGCCGTCGGGGTGCAGTTCTTCTTCTCGATCCACTCGGCCAGCGTGAGCCAGTCGATCGTGCCCAACGACATGCTCGGCCGGGTGTCCTCGGTCGGCGGCCTGATGATCTCCACGGCGATCCCGGTCAGTGTGCTGATCGGCGGCTGGGTCCTGGAGCACGCCCGGGTGGAGACCGTCTTCCTCGGCATGGGCGTACTGACCCTGCTGATCCCGATCGTGTTCCGGCTCTTCGGCGGCGTGATCCGGGACCCGGAGCCGGTCGCGGCACCGCAGCCGGTCGCCGCCGAGGCGTGACCGCTTCCGTCAGCCGGCGGGCACCGTCGGCTCGGGCGTGCCGGCCACGGGCAGCAGCCCGGCCCGGAAGCGTCGCCACAGCTCGTGCCGGCGCGGCTTGCCGCTCGACGTGCGCGCGATGGTGCGGGCCGGCGCCTCGACGGTGACCAGCCGAACGTCCGGCAGCAGCGGGAGCAGCGCCGCGCGTACCGCCTCGCGGACCGCCGGGTCCGGCCGCTCCACCAGCACGACCGCGGTCGGTACGCCACGGTCCTCGCCGAGCAGCACCGCCAACCGCTCGGCCGGTACGCCCGCGTCGGTCAGCGCCGCCTCCAGCGACTCGGCGAACAGGGCACGCCCGCGCACCTTCACCCCGTCGCCCATCCGGCCCAGTACGAACAGCTCGCCGTCGATGCGGACACCGGCGTCACCGGTGTACACGCGACCGTCGGCGATCCGGGTGTGGGAGCCGGTGCCGGCGTCGGTGTAGCCGTCGGCGACGGAGGTGCCGCCGACCACGATCTCACCGAGACGGCCGTCCGCGACGTCGTCGCCCGCGCCGTCGACCAGCGCGAGGCGTACGCCGGGCAGCGGCCCGCCGCACCCGACGGCGGCGACCGTGCGACCGTCCGACGCCGGGGCCTCGCGTACCTCGTCGCCGAGACCGGCCGCGTCGAGGTGCCGCACCACGGGCTCGGCCGACAGCGGACAGCCCGTGGCCGCGACGGTCGCCTCGGCGAGCCCGTACGCGGGCAGCAGCGCGTGCCGCCGGAACCCGTGCGATGCGAGCAGGTCGGTGAACGCGTCCAGCACGCCCGCGTCGATCCGTTCGGCGCCGACGATCAGGCCGCGCCAACCGCGGAAGTCCAGCCCGGTCAGGGATTCCGGTCGTACCCGGCGCAGCACGTGCCGCAGCCCGAACGCCGGCATCGCGGTCAGCGTCGCCGACCCGGCCCCGAACTCCCGCAGGTAGCGCAGCGGCCGGCCGAGGAACTCCTCCGGCGCCATCAGACGCAGGTCCACCTGACGGGCCACCGAGGTGAGCAGGATGCCGACCAGACCCATGTCGTGGTGCAGCGGCAGCCAGCTGGCCACCGCGTCCGACTGTCCCATGTGGAGCCAGTCGACGATGCCGGCCACGTTGGCGGTCAACGCCGGCCAACCGATCCGCACCGCGCGCGGAGCGCCCTGCGACCCGGACGTGAGCTGCACCAGGGCCAGCGGGCCGGCCCCGGCGATCC
>JBAUUM010000814.1:0-1991 GCA_049582705.1 Actinocatenispora sp. | reverse complement strand
GCGCCGAGCAGCGACGGCGCGTCGGCCCGCGACGGCATGGCGGGCCGCGACCGTGACCGGGCCGGCGGCCGGATCCGCGACCCACCGGGCCATCGACGCGGTCTGGCGGATCGAGTCGGCGAAGATCATCGCGGCCCTCACCCGGATGGTGCGCGACATCGGTCTGGCCGAGGAGATCGCCCAGGACGCCCTGGTCGCGGCGCTGGAGCAGTGGCCGGGGCAGGGGGTGCCGGACAATCCCGGGGCCTGGCTGATGACGACCGCGAAGCGTCGGGCGATCGACCACTTCCGCCGCCGTCAGCGGCTGGAGACCAGGTACGAGCAGCTCGGTACCGAGGCCGGCAGCCGGCCGCAGGTGGACATCGCCGACCTGGTCGCCGAGCGTGACGAGGACCTCGGCGACGACCTGCTGCGCCTGGTGTTCATCTCCTGCCACCCGGTGCTGTCCACGGAGGCGCGCGTCGCGCTCACGCTGCGCCTGCTCGGCGGCCTGACCACGGGCGAGATCGCCCGGGCGTTCCTGGTGCCGGAGCCGACCGTGGCGCAACGCATCGTCCGGGCCAAGCGGATCCTCGCCGCCGAACGGGTGCCGTTCGAGGTGCCGGACGAGCTGACCGCCCGGCTGGCGTCCGTGCTCGAGGTGATCTACCTGGTCTTCAACGAGGGTTACACGGCGACCGTCGGGGACGACTGGATGCGGCCCGCACTGTGCGAGGAGGCACTGCGGCTGGGCCGCGTCCTCGCCGAGTTGACCCCGGGAGAGTCCGAGGTGCACGGCCTCGTCGCGCTGATGGAGCTGCAGGCGTCGCGGTCCCGGGCTCGGGTCGACGCCTCGGGCGAGCCGGTACTGCTGCTCGACCAGGACCGGGCGCGGTGGGACCACGTACTCATCGGGCGTGGACTGGCCGCGCTGGAGCGCGCGGAGAAGCTGGGCGGGTCCCGTGGCCCCTACGCGTTGCAGGCCGCGATCGCCGCGTGCCACGCGCGGGCCGGGGAGCCCGGTGACACCGACTGGGCGAGGATCGCGGCGCTGTACGCCGCTCTCGCCCAGGTGACGCCGTCCCCGATCGTGGAACTGAACCGGGCCGTCGCCGTGTCGATGGCCTTCGGGCCGGCCCGCGGCCTGGAGATCGTCGACGAGCTCACCGACGAGCCGGTGCTGCGCAACTACCACCTGCTGCCGAGCGTGCGTGGCGACCTGCTGTCCCGGCTGGGCCGCCGGGACGAGGCGCGGGCGGAGTTCGAGCGCGCGGCCTCGCTCACCCGTAACGAACGTGAACGGGCGCTGCTGTCGCAACGCGCCGCCGACGCCGGACCGGATCGCGCCGGTCGGTGACCGCGGCCCGTCGAAGGTGGCCCGGATGCCGGCTGGTCCGTGCGGTTCCGGTCAATCGCTGGGCAGCAGCAACTCGATGAGGTTGTCGACCTCCCGGTCGAGGTCGGGCCAGGGGAAGTTCCCGCGTACGGTCCGCAGCGTCACGATGCCGTGCAGCGCGGTCCAGGTGTGTACGGCGATCATGTCGACGTCCCGGTCCGGCGCGACCACGGTGGCGATCTCGTCGCGGACGGCCTCGAACGCCTGGAGCCCGATGTGCGGCGCTCCCTCCAGTACGTGCGCGGGGAGCATCTCGGAGGCGAACATCACCCGGTAGCGACCGCGGTTCTCCATGCCGTACCGCACGTACCGGTGCGCGCGGGCCAGGGCGCGCGCCATCGGGACGTCGCCGGCCGCGTCCGCCGCGGCGTCCAGGGCGGCGCCGAACTCGTCGAAGTAGCCGACCTTCACCGCCAGGATCAGTTCATCCATGGTGCGGAAGTGCAGGTAGATCGAGGTTGCGGCGACGCCGACCTCGCGTGCGACGGCGCGCAGGGACAGCTCGGTCACCTCGCCGCTCTCGGCGAGCATCCGGCTGGCCGCGGTGACGATCTCGTCCCGCAGCCGGTCGCCCTGGCCGCGTCGGGCGCGGCGTCGCCGGCCGCCCGTGCCGGGC
>JBAUUM010000813.1:0-4127 GCA_049582705.1 Actinocatenispora sp. | reverse complement strand
CCTGGGCCCGTTCCCACCCGCCGGGCCGGTGCCACCACCCCCAGGTCCGGTGCTCACCCCGGCACCGACACAGCCGGGCCACCCCGGCCCGGGCGTTCCTCCCGGCCAGCCCGGATCAGGCGGTGCGCCCGGTCAGCCCGGGGCGGGGATTCCGCTGGGCGTGCCCGGAGCGCCGCCGATCGGTGGAGCACCCGGTCCGCACACCGGACAGCTGCCGGCCGTCGGTGCGGGCCTGTCCCCACTCGGCACGCCGCAGACCATGGCGGGCGTGCCCTACCCCGCGCCGCCACGCCCCCGGCGTACCGGCCTGGTGATCGGCATCATCGTCGCGATCGTGCTCGCGCTGGTGGCGGCGACCGGTGTCGCGTACCTGTTCCGCGGCGGCGACGAGTTCGGTGTCGGCACGTGCGTCACCCGGCACGGTGACCGTGCCGAGCCGGCCAGCTGCGACGCCCCCGGCTCGTACCGGGTGACCCGACAGGTCGCCGACCGCACGGACTGCCCGAACCCGGCCGGCCCCGTACTGGACCTGCAAGGTGCCGACGGCAACCCGATCCGCTGCCTGACCCGCGTGCCGCACTGACCGCCCGACGCGAACTCCGCCCCGACCCACGCGTACTCCGCCCCCCGTTCCCGTGGGCATTTTCCCGTTTTCTACGTATCGTCCTCGCCTTCTGAGGTACAAAACGGGAAAATGCCCATCGCGCCATGATCAATGTGGGCATTTTCCCGTTATGTACGAATGGCTGAAACGCCCAGAACGTAGAAAACGGGAAAATGCCAACGGCGGTACGGCGGTACGGCGGTACGGCGGTACGGCGGTACGGCGGTACGGCGGTACGGCGGTACGGCGGTACGGCGGTACGGGGGCGTTGAGGGCGGTCGTGCGCTGTCGCGGCGGGCGTGGGGACGGTCACCGGACGGTGCGGGGACCGGCGGGCAGAATTGCCGGGTGGCTACGACTCGGCAGCACGTACGGGCGCCCGAACTGCGGGGACGCCGTTGGCTGAACACCGGTGACCGGTCGATCCAGCTCGGCGACCTGCGCGGGCGGATCGTACTGCTGGACTTCTGGACGTTCTGCTGCGTCAACTGCCTGCACGTGCTCGACGAGCTGAGGCCGGTGGAACGTAAGTACGCCGACGCGCTGGTACTGATCGGCGTGCACTCGCCGAAGTTCGAACACGAGAAGGACCCGGCGGCGGTGTCCGCGGCGGTGGAACGGTACGGCGTGGAGCATCCGGTGCTCGACGACCCGGACCTCGCCACGTGGCAGCAGTACGCGGCACGCGCCTGGCCGACGCTGGTGGTGATCGACCCCGAGGGTTACGTGGTGAGCACCATGGCCGGCGAGGGTCACGCCGACGGGATCGACCGGCTGATCGCCGACCTCGTTGCCGAACACGAGGCCAAGGGCACGCTGCGGCGCGGCGACGGACCGTACGTGCCGCCGCCGCCCGCGCCGACCGAACTCCGCTACCCGGGCAAGATCGTCGCGCTGCCCGGCGGGACGCTGCTGGTCGCCGACTCGGCCCAGCACCGCCTCGTGGAACTGGCCGCCGACGGCGAGACCGTGCTGCGCCGCATCGGTTCCGGCCGGCGTGGCCGCGACGACGGTGCTGCCGGGCAGGCCAGCTTCAACGAACCGCAGGGCCTGGCCGTACTGCCCGCCGAGGTCGCCGAACGGGTCGGGTACGACGTGGTGGTCGCGGACACCGTCAACCACCTGCTGCGCGGGCTGTCGCTCGCGGACGGGTCGGTGCGTACCGTCGCCGGCACCGGTCGGCCGTGGCGGTCCGGTGGCACCGACACCAGCCCGCAGAAGGCCGACCTGGACCACGAGGCGCACCGCGCGGACCTCTCCTCACCGTGGGACGTCGCCTGGTACACCGGTGACGGGGACGGCGGAGTCGTGGTGGCGATGGCCGGTATGCACCAGCTCTGGTGGTTCGACCCGGTCGTGGGCACGGTCCGGATCTACGCGGGCACCACGACGGAGAGCCTGCGGGACGGGCCGCGCGCCGAGGCGTTCCTGGCGCAGCCGTCCGGGCTGGCCGCCGACGCGGAGCGGCTCTGGCTCGTCGACTCGGAGTCGTCCGCGCTGCGCTACGTCGAGGGCGGCGAACTGCACACCGTCGCGGGCACCGGCCTGTTCGACTTCGGTCACGTCGACGGTGCCGCGGCCGAGGCGTTGTTCCAGCACCCGCTCGGGGTGACGGTCGCGCCGGACGGCGCGGTCCTGGTCGCCGACACGTACAACGGGGCGGTGCGCCGCTACGACCCAGGCACCGGCCAGGTCGGTACCGTCGCGTCCGGGCTGGCCGAGCCGGCGGACGTGCTGGTCGTCGGGGACGACGTGCTGGTCGTGGAGTCGGGGGCGCACCGGGTGGTACGCCCGACGCTCACCGGATCCGGCACTGGCACCGCCCAGCGCTACCGCACGGAGCGGCCGCCGAGTCCGCTCGCGCCCGGTGAGCTGACGTTGGATGTCGTGTACACGCCGCCGCCGGGCATGAAGATGGACGACAGTTTCGGGCCGCCGACCCGGCTGGAGGTGTCCGCGAACCCGCCCGAGCTGCTGGCCGACGGCGCCGGTGTCGGTACCGATCTGTCCCGGCGGCTGGTGCTGTCCGGGTCCGTGCCGACCGGCGTACTGCAGGTCACCGCCCAGGCCGCCACCTGCGACGCGGCGTCCGACAATCCGGCCTGCCACCTGACCCGGCAGGACTGGGGCATCCCGGTCACCGTCACGGCCGGCGCACCGGACCGGCTGCCGCTCATCCTGCGAGGTGTGGACGCGCCGACCGGCTGAGCCCGCCTGCCCGACGTTGCCGTTCCGCTCGCCGGCGTGCCGTCCCCGCTGTCGGTCTGGGACCGCCGGGCCGACCGGTGTCGAGTACCGGGAGCCGCGCTACGGGGCGCGGGGCGCCAGCTCCAGGCCCGCGTCGGTGAGCGCGCTGCGCAGCCGCCGGGCCAGGGCCACCGCACCCGGGGTGTCGCCGTGCACGCAGAGCGAGTCGATCAGTACCGGGACGATGACGTCGTTGACCGCGACGACCTCGCCCTCCAGCGCCATCCGCAGCGCCCGGTCCACCACCTCGTCCGGGTCGGTGACCATGGCCCCCGGCTCGCCGCGCGGCACCAGGGTGCCCTCGGCCGTGTAGCCCCGGTCGGCGAAGCCCTCCGCGATCGTGTGCAGCCCCGCCTCGGTGGCGAGGGTGAGCAGCGCGGAGCCGGGCAGGCCGAGCACCGGCAGCTCCGGGTCGTACTCGCGGACCGCCCGCACCACCGCGGCGGCCTGCCGGGTGTCGTGCACGGCGGTGTTGTACAGCGCGCCGTGCGGCTTCAGGTACCGGACCCTGGTGCCGGCGATCCGGCAGAACCCGTCCAGGGCGCCGAGCTGGTACAGCACGTCGTCGGTCAGCTCGTCCGGTGCGTAGTCGATGCGTCGGCGGCCGAAGCCGGCGAGGTCCCGGTAGCCGACCTGCGCGCCGACCGCGACGCCGCGTTCGGCGGCGAGGGCGCACACCCGGCGCATCGTGCCCGGGTCGCCGGCGTGGAACCCGCAGGCCACGTTCGCGCTGGTGACGATCGACAGCAGGGCGTCGTCGTCGCCGAGCTGCCAGGTGCCGAAGCCCTCGCCGAGGTCACTGTTGAGGTCCACCGGTCACCTCCCTCCATGTCGTGCCGGACGGCGCGAACCGCACCCGCGTTCCCGGCCGGGCCTGTGCGATCAGTGGAACGTCCGCCGGATCGAGTACCGCGATCACCGGGTACCCGCCCGTGGTGGGATGGTCGGCCAGGAACACCAGCGGCTCGCCGTTGGCGGGCACCTGGACGGCGCCGAGGACCAGGCCCTCGCTCGGCAGTTCGTCGGTGACCGCGCGGGTCAGCGCGGTACCGGTGAGCCGGGTGCCGACCCGGTTGCTGGTCGGCGAGACCGTGTACGGCTCGGTCAGGAACGCCTCGACCGCCGCCGCGGTGAACCAGTCGACCCGCGGCCCCGGGAACACCCGCAGGGTCGGCCCGTCGGGTGCCGTCGATCGGTCCGCCGCTCCGCTCCGGCCGCCGTCCGGGTCCGCGTCGCCGTCCCGGTCCGGGTGCGCGTCCGGGTCGCCGTCCCGGTC
>JBAUUM010000812.1:0-2457 GCA_049582705.1 Actinocatenispora sp. | reverse complement strand
TTGCCGCCGCGCGCGGTGACCAGCCCCACCGAGGTGACGCCGAGCGCGAGCGCGAGCACGCCGGCGGTCAGCGCGCCGGCGTGTCCCGTCCGGGGTACGAGGCGCGCCAGCCCGGCGCCGCCCAGCGTGCACAGCAGCGGCAGCGCGTACAGCAGCGAGCGCAGCAGCATCTCGCCGCCGTAGGACTGCAACCCGAGCAGCACGAACGGGGCGACCGCCAGGACTCCCAGCAGTACCGGGCGGCCCCGGCGGGTACGCAGCGACCACCAGCCGACCGCCGCCACGAGGACGACGAGGCCGGCCAGGCCGACCCGGACGCCGAGCACGCTCGCCCGGCCCAGGTCACCGGTGAACCGGTCGCCGACGTTCTGCTGGACCGTGCCGGACAGGTCGCCGACGCCGCCGAGCAGTACGTTCAGGTGACCGGTCCAGTAGTCGCTGGCGCCCAGCACCAGCCAGGTGAGCGGGGCCAGCACGGCGACGACCGCGAGCCAGGCCGAGTGCAGCCGACCGGCGACCGCCAGGATCACCAGGATCAGCGCCAACGCGAACGGGGTCACCTGGTGGGCCGGCGCCATCGCGCAGATCAGCAGCACCAGGCCGAGGGCGGCGGCGAGCCGTCGCCGCGGCTCGCTCGTCGGCCCGGGCGTGCTCGTCCGTCGCCAGGGCAGCACCCAGCCGGTGGGTTCGGTCAGGTCGGGGCGGCACAGCCAACGCGCGACGATCGCCAGCGCGGCGACGTAGAGCAGGTACGACAGTCCCTGCGGGGAGAAGTAGTCCTGTTCCACCCAGTTCACCGCGAGGAACAGCCAGACCGCCAGCCACGCGCCGCGCCCGCGCCCGAGTACCGCCACGGCGAGGGCGTGCACCCCGACCGCCGCCAGGCCGGTGAACACCGGCGGCGCCCAGGCCAGCAGGCCGAGGGCGTCGGTCGCGTCGCTGGCCCCGACGAGCCAGGCGACGAGACCGAAGAACGCCGGCCAGCTGAACCGGGCGTCGAAGTTGTGCAGTACCTGGCCGTGCTGGACGATCTGGCCGACCCAGCCGGCGTGCAGCCACGCGACCGGCAGCCGGGCCTCCGGTTCGACCAGCGGCTGGAGGCCGTACAGGCCGGCCACGGCCAGCACGCACAGGCCGGTCAGCACGGCGGTCCGCGGCGTGGGCGACCGCAGCTCCCACACGAACGCCAGGGACAGCAGCACGATCCCGGCCAGCAGCGCCGGGCTCAGCGCGGCGATCAGACCGAACGAGCCCAGCCCGCCGGGGTCGACGGGTCGGACGAAGCCGAGCCAGCAGCCCGCGCCGGCGAGGGCGAGCAGCAACGGCCCCAGTCGGTACCGGGCCGGTGTCACGGCGCGGACCGGGTCCGGCGTCCCCGACGGCGGCGTCGTCTCCGCCGGGTCGAGGGTCGCGGTCGTGTCGGTGTCCTGCAAGGTCATCACGCGGTCCCGTCCTCGGCCGGATCGTGTCGGGCGCGGCGCATCCAGCGCAGCAGCGGCGGCGCGACGAGCGCCGCGACGAGCAGCTGCGCGACGAGGAAGCCGATCGCCGGCCCGGCCAGGCCCAGCGAATGCGGCGCCAGCCACACCCCGATCAGGATCAGTACGGTGCTGGACGCCTGGATCAGGCCCGCCCGCCGGCTGTTGCCGCCGGCGAGACTGGCGCCGACGGCGATGGTCACGGGTACCCGCGCGACGATGCCCACCAGGACGATGCGCAGCGCGGTGGCGCCCTGCGTCGCGTACTCGTGGCCGAACAGCGCCAGCACGTACGGCGCGAGCACCGCGCCGAGCACGGCACCGACGGCGACGACCGGGGCGAGCCGGCGGGCCACGGTACGCACGATGTGCGGCAGCGCCGCCGCGTCGTGCGAACCGCGCAGCACCAGCGAGTTGACGAATCCGTTGAGCCCGTAGTCGACGGTGTTCAGGCCGGTCCAGATGATGAAGAACGTCGCGCCGTAGCGGTTCCCGTAGCCGCTGACCACCAGCAGCGGGATCGAGTTGTACAGCAGCGTGGTGCCGATCGTCGCCAGGTAGGTCGGCGCCAGGTACGACACCACCTCCCGGCCGGTGGGCAGCGCACCGGTCCCGGTGTCGGCGGCACCGGCGCGGGCCAGCAGCACGACGACGAACACGCCGGCGACCAGCAGCGTGACGATGGTCGGTACCACCCAGGACAGCAGTACGCCCAACGCGCCGAGCGCGATGCCCAGTACGGGCAGGGCCACCACCCGCACGACGCCGAACGCGCCGTTGAACAGCGGCACCCAGCGCGCCCGGCCCAGTGCGGCCAGCACCGAGTCCTGCAGCTGGAACAGCGCCCAGCAGGCGCAGGCGACGGCGAACAGCACCGCGCCGGCGGGGCCGGGAAGTACCTGCCGGGCCACGTGACCGGTGGGCAGTACCAGGAACACCGCGGCGCCCAGCACGGCCGCGCCGCCGACCACGCCGTACC
>JBAUUM010000811.1:0-2004 GCA_049582705.1 Actinocatenispora sp. | reverse complement strand
GTCGAGGGTCGAGTACGCCCGATGGCAGCCCGGCACCGAGCCGGACGCGGTGGACCGCGCCGTCGCGGCGACCCGGCTCGCGGTCTTCCCGCTGCTGGGGCTCGACCCGCACGACCCGAGGGACTGACGTGGGGTGACCTCGCGACGGTCCGGCCACCCGGGGCAGCGCGCCGCCGATGTCGTACTGTCCGACGGCGGTACGGTCCACCTGCGGCCGATCCAACCGACGGACGCCGCCGGGATCGTCGCGCTGCACTCCCGGTTCTCCGACCGGACCCGGTACCTGCGGTACTTCTCGCCGTACCCGAGGATCCCGGAGCGTGACCTGCGCCGGTTCGTCAACGTCGACCACCACGACCGGGAGGCGTTCGTCGCCGAGCTGGCCGGTGAGCTGATCGCGGTGGGGCGCTACGAGCGGCTGGACGCCGACGAGGCCGAGGTGGCGTTCGTGGTGCAGGACAGCCATCAGCGCCGCGGCCTCGGCTCGGTGCTGCTGGAACATCTCGCGGCCGCGGCCGTCGAGGAGCACATCCACCGGTTCGTGGCCGAGGTACTGCCGGAGAACGGCAGCATGCTGCGGGTCTTCTCGGACGCCGGCTACACGGTGGACCGGTCGTACGCCGACGGCGTGGTGCACCTGACGTTCGACGTCGCGCCCACCGAGCGGTCCGTCGAGGTGGCCCGGGACCGGGAGCAGCGCACCGAGGCCACCTCGATCGCCCGGCTGCTCTCGCCGCGCTCCGTGGCGGTGGTCGGCGCGTCCACCCGGCCCGGCACCGTCGGGCACACCCTGCTGCGCAACCTGCGGGACGGTGGGTTCACCGGCCCCGCGTACCCGATCCATCCGAGCGCGAGGACGGTGCGCGGGGTGCCCGCGTACCGGTCCGTGCGGGACGTGCCCGGGCCGGTGGATCTCGCGCTGCTCGCCGTGCCCGCCGACACGGTGGCCGGGGTGGTCGCCGACTGCGCGGCGCGGGGGGTGCAGGCGCTGGTGATCGTCTCCGCGGGATTCGCCGAGCAGGGCGAGGAGGGTCTGGCCCGGCAGCGCGCCGTGGTCGGCGCCGCCCGCGCGCACGGCATGCGCGTCGTGGGGCCGAACTGCCTCGGCGTCGCGAACACCGCCCCCGCGGTGCGGCTCAACGCGACCCTCTCGCCGACCCTGCCCGACCCGGGTCGCGCGGGGTTCTTCTGCCAGTCCGGTGCGCTGGGCGTGGCGCTGCTGGCCGAGGCGCACCGGCGCGGGCTCGGCCTGTCCAGCTTCGTGTCCGCCGGCAACCGGGCCGACGTGTCCGGCAACGACCTCCTCCAGTACTGGTTGGACGACCCCGCCACCGACGTGGTCCTGCTGTACCTGGAGACGTTCGGCAATCCACGCAAGTTCGCCCGGCTGGCGCGGCGGCTCGCCCGGCGTAAACCGGTGGTCGCGGTGGCGGGACGGCGCTGGCGGTACCGGGGCGGCGACGCGGTCGGCTCGCCCGTCCCGCGCGCCGGTCTCGCACCGGGTCTGGCGGGCACCGGTCCACTGCCCGACGAGCGTGCGGTGGCGGCGCTGTTCGCGCGCTCAGGCGTGATCCGGGTGGACACTGTGGCCGAACTGTTCGACGTCGGCGTCCTGCTCGCGCATCAGCCGCTGCCGGCCGGCCTGCGGGTGGGTGTGGTCGGCAACTCCTCAGCGCTGGGCGTTCTCGCGCTGGACGCGGTGGAGGGTGCCGGGCTGCGGGTGGCCGACGGGTACCCGGTCGACGTGGGGCCGACGGCCACCGCCCGGGCGTTCGCCGGTGCGCTGCGTCGTGCGGTCCACGACCCGGCGGTGGACGCACTGGTGGCGGTCTTCGTGCCGCCGCTGGCGGTGTCCGGCGGCGCCTACGCGGAGGTTCTCGTGGCGGAGACCGCCGGCGGGAGCAAGCCGGTGGTGGCGACGTTCGTGGCGGCCGACGTGCCGGAGCCGGGCCGACCGGACGACGCGCCGCCGCCGCGCTCGACGCAGGCGAGGCTGGTGGTGGC
>JBAUUM010000810.1:0-9565 GCA_049582705.1 Actinocatenispora sp. | reverse complement strand
GCGCAGGCCGTCCGGCACGCGGGCTGCCCGACGCGGTCCGCCAGCGGGGCGGTGCGGGCACGGCCTAGGCTCGGCCGGGTGACCAGTTCCCTGACCCTCACGGCCAGCCTGCGGCCCGCCACCCTCGACGGCCGGCGCGGCATCGTCCGGCTGCACGTGGAGGTGATGGCGGCCCTCGGGTTGCGGCCCGGCGCCGCCGTCCGGTTGACCGGCCGGCGCGAATCGGCCGGGGTGGCGCTGCCCGCCGAGGCCGGCGCGAGCCGGGCACTGCTCTACGCCGACGACCTGATGCTGGGCAACCTCGGCATCCGGGACGGAGCGGAGGTCACCGTCACGGCGGCGCCGATCACCGCGGCGCGCACCGTGACCGTCGCCGGGCCGGCGCAGACGGTCGCGGTGGTCTCGCCGGAGATGTTGCGGCTGGCGCTGCTCGGCAAGGTCGTCACCACCGGCGACAACGTCTCGCTGCTCCCCCAGGACGTCGTGCCGATGACGAGCCTGCGGGCCACCCAGCGGACCGCGGACCGGGCACCGGGTGCGGCGTCCGCCCTCACCACCACCCGCCCCCCGGTCGAGGTCACCAAGCGCAGCCTGTCCAACAGCATCGGGATGGGCTGGGTGTCGGTGCTGTTGACCGTCACCGACTGCGTGCCGACCGAGGCGGGTTCCCGGTCGGCCGACGGGGACCCGGCCGCCGTGGTCACCATGGACACCGTGGTGCGCTGGCAGGACGGGCCGGCCACGCACTCCAGTGCCACCCCGGCGCCGGTCCACCAGTCCGTCGTGGAACCCGCCGGGACCGACGACGAGCCCGTCGACCTGGACGACCTGTCCGGGCTGCGTACCCAGGCCCAGGAGCTGATCGAGCTGCTCGACCTGGGTTTCCACCACGCCGAGATCCTGGACCGGTTGGGCACCAGCGCGTCGCTGGGTGTCCTGGTCACCGGGCCCGCCGGATCCGGGAAGTCCACCCTGGTACAGACCGTCGGACACGAGGTGTCCGCCCGGGTGGTGACGGTGTGGGCGCCCGAGGTGGCGGCGCTGGCCAACGACCCGGCCGCGGCCCGGCTGACGGCCGCGCTGGACGAGGCGCGCGCCCACCGGCCCACCGTGCTGCTCATCTCCGACGTGGAGGCGCTCGCCGCCCGGGACGCGCACGGGCCGCTGACGACCGTGTTCCGCCGCACGGTACGCGCCGCACTGGCCGACGACGTCGCCGTCGTCTGCACCACCAGCCGCCCCGAGGACATCGACCCCGGGCTGCGCGGGCCGGAGCTGCTCGCCCACGAGATCGCCGTGCCGCTGCCCGACGCGGCCGGCCGACGCGAGCTGATGACGGTACTGACCCGCGGCGTCGCGCTCGCCCCGGACGTACGACTCGACGACGTGGCCGCGCGGACGCCGGGATTCGTCGCCGCGGACCTGCTCGGGCTGGTCCGGGAGGCGGGTGTGCGGGCCGCGATGCGGCACCGCGGCTCCGACCGGTCCGCGGAGCCGTCCGTCGACCACGCCGACTTCGAGGCGGCGCTGGAGGTTGTCCGGCCGACCTCGATGGCCGAGTCCACACTGGACATCGCGGACGTGTCGCTGGACGACGTGGGCGACATGCTGGCGGTCAAGGAGGTACTGACCGAGAGTGTGCTGTGGCCGCTCACCTACCCGGACACCTTCGACCGGCTGGGCGTCGACCCGCCCCGCGGCGTACTGCTCTACGGCCCGCCCGGCTGCGGAAAGACGTTCCTGGTCAAGGCGATCGCCGGGCAGGGCCGGGCGAACGTCCTGTCGGTCAAGGGCGCCGAGCTGCTGTCCAAGTGGGTCGGCGACTCGGAACGGGCGGTACGGGAGCTGTTCCGCCGGGCCCGCGACGCGTCGCCGAGCCTGATCTTCCTCGACGAGATCGACGCGCTCGCGCCCGCCCGCGGCCAGGCCAGCGATGGCGGCACCACCGACCGGGTGGTCGCGTCGCTGCTGACCGAGCTGGACGGGGTCGGCACGCTGCGCAACGTGGTGGTGATCGGCGCGACGAACCGGCCCGACCTGATCGACCCCGCGCTGCTGCGGCCCGGTCGGCTGGAACGCCTCGTGTACGTGCCGCCGCCGGACGCCGAGGCGCGTAAGGCGATCCTGGTCGCCGCGTCCCGTCGGGTGCCGCTCGCGCCGGACGTGGACCTGGCGCAGTTCGCCGAGGAACTGGACGGGTTCTCGTCCGCCGACTGCGCCGCCCTGGTACGAGAGGCGGCACTGTCGGCGATGCGCGAGTCGTTGACCGCCACCGAGGTCACCACCGCGAACGTGCGGACGGCCCGGTCCCGCATCCGCCCGTCGCTGGACCCGGCCCAGGTCGCCTGGCTCGCCGGCTACGCCGAGACGCACGCCCCCGGCTGACCGGCGAGCAGTGCGTCCAGGCTGGTGTGGGCCGGCGCTACTTCGAGTCGGGCACCGCGTCGAACGTGTCCGGTGGGGACAGCACCGTGGTCCGGCCGATCGGCCAGTACCGCACGAACGCGCGGCCGACCACGGACGACACGGGCACCGTCGACAGCTGTACGTCGTGCGACTGCAGGTAGTGCTCCCGGGAGTCGCTCGAGTTCGACCGGTGGTCGCCCATCAGCCACATCCGTCCCTGTGGGACGGTCACCGAGAACGGGGCCTCGCTGGGCGGGTCCTGCTTGCCGTTCTCGTCACGGTGGATGTACGGCTCGGTCAGCGGCTTCCCGTTGACCGTGATCTTCCCGAGCGAGCGGCTGAACGCCACCCGGTCACCGCCGACCGCGATGACCCGCTTGATCCAGTCACCGCCGTCGCCGGTCTCCTGGGCCCAGGTCGCCGGGGCCTTGAAGACGACGATGTCGCCGCGGTTGGGATCGTGGAAGTCGTAGCCCAGCTTGTAGACGAGCACCCGGTCGTTGATGTTGAGGGTGTGCTCCATCGAGCCGGACGGAATGTAGAACGACGATGCGACGAAGGTGCGGACCACGACCGCGACCAGGACCGCGATCACCAGCAGCACAATCAACTCGCGCAACCACGAGCTGCGCTTCGACCCCGTCTTGGACACGTCCCGAGGGTACGGCACCTGCCGGTGCCGCCCGCCGCGCGGTGGCTTGGAGTTTGCTGTCAAGAGGTCCTCACGCCGGAACCGCCACGACCCTGCGCCGCTCCGGATAGAAGCAGGCATGCCGTTGAACCGTACCGCCGTCGGTGCCCAGCACGGGCTGTTCCGCCCGACACCGGTCGGTGGCGAACGGGCAGCGCGCCGCGAACAGGCAGCCCGTGTCGGACTGGTCCTCGGCCAGCGGCTCCGTCGGCGTCAGCCGGTCCGGGCCCGGCCGCTCCAGGCCGTGCAGTACCGGGATCGCGGACAGCAGGCACTGGGTGTACGGGTGCACCGGGTCGGCGATCACGGTCTCGGTCGAGCCGTGCTCGATGACCTGCCCCCGGTAGATGACGAACAGTTCGCCGTCCGCGCCGATGTACCGGGCGGTGGCCACGTCGTGGGTGATGAACAGGACGCTCACCCCGACGGTCTCGCGCAGTTCGCGCAGCAGCTTGAGGATGCCGAGCCGCAGCGACACGTCGATCATCGAGACGGCCTCGTCGGCCACCAGCGCGGACGGGTCCACGGTCAACGCCCGCGCGATCACCACCCGCTGACGCATCCCACCGGACAACTGGTGCGGATACCGCGAAAGCACGTAATCCGGCTCCAGGCCGACCAGTTCGAGGACCTCCCGCTGCCGCTGCGCGACCCACGAGCGCGGCCGACCGGTCTGCTTCGCCCGCAGCGTGAGCGGGTCGTGCAGGATCGACTCGATCGTCCGGGTCGGGTTGAGCGCCGAGTACGGGTCCTGGTGGATCATCTGGATCCGCCGGAAGTACGGCTCCCGCTGCCGGCGCCGCAACGTACCCACGTCGACGCCGTCCACCAGCAGCTGGCCCGAGTCGTACGACTCCAGCCCGGCGAGGATCCGGCCCAGGGTCGTCTTGCCGCAGCCGGACTCGCCGATGAACGACGCGGCCCCGCCGGCGGGGATCCGGAAGTCCACCCCGCGCAGCGCCTGCACGGTGTGGCCGGAGAGCACGTCGCCGCGGGCCCGGTAGGTCTTGACGATCCCCCGGCCCTCGACACCCTTCGCCTGTTCGTCGCTCACGCCTGGTCCTCCTGCTCGTGCCCGTCGGAAGCGTCCGGCGCCGCGGCACCGGGCTGCTCCACCGGTACCTGCACCGCGTGACAGGCGACCAGCCAGCCGTCCGCACGGGGCAGCGCGGCCGGTTGTGCCGTCTCGCACGCCTCCATCCGGTCCGCCGCGTACACCGGGCAGCGCTCCCGGAACACGCAGCCCTGCCTGGGGATGGTGGCCAGCGTCGGCGGGCGGCCGGGCAGCGGGCGGGCCACGTCCGCGTCGCCGGTCAGCCGCGGGATCGCGCTGATCAGACCCCGGGTGTACGGATGCTTCGGCGAACGCAGTACGTCCACAGTGGGACCCTGCTCGACGAGGCGACCGCCGTACATGACCGCGACCCGGTCGGCGACCTCCGCCACCACGCCGATGTCGTGCGTGACGACCAGGGTGGTCAGACCGTGCTCGGCGTGCACGTCCCGGATGATCTCCAGGATGTTCGACTGGGAGATCATGTCCAGCGCCGTGGTCGGCTCGTCGAGCACCAGGACGTGCGCGTTGAGTACCAGGGCCAGCATGATGCCGACCCGCTGCCGCATCCCGCCGGACAGCTCGTGCTGGTAGGAGTCGAGAACCCGCTCGCCGGACAGACCCATCCGGGACAGCAGCTCCTTCGCCTGCCGTACCAGTCCGCGCTTGTCCTCGATCCGGTGCGACCGGGCCAGGTCCAGCAGCTGCTTGCCGACGGTCTTCAGCGGATTCAGCGAGTTCTGCGCCGCCTGGAACACGTACCCGATCTCGGCGCCGCGCGCCGCGCGGATCTTCCGGTCCGACATGGACAGCACGTCGCCCAGACCGTCGATCTCGATCGACCCACCGGTGATCCGGCCCGGCGACTGCACCGCGTTCAGCATCGACAGCGCCATCGTCGACTTACCGGAGCCGGACTCGCCGACCAGGCCGGTGATCGAGCCGGGCGCCAGCTCCAGGCTGACGCCGGACACCGCCGGCAGTTCGCCGGCCTGCGTGCGGTACGCCACGGTCAGGTCGGAGATCCGTACGCCCGGGCTGGTCCGCCCGGCCCGCGCCGACACCTCGGTCGTTGCCACAGCCATCTCAGTCTCCCCGCAGCCGGGGGTTGAAGACCTCGTCCATCGCGTCGACGAGCAGGACCACGCCGAGCGTGAGCAGCAGGATCGAGACCAGCGGCGCCATCAGGTAGCTGAGCCCCACGCCGGTCTGGGTCACGCCGTTGTCCACGGCGAGCTGAATCATCACGCCCCAGTTCGTCGAGTCGTACGGCAGCACGCCGAGGTAGAAGAGACCCACCTGCGAGTAGATGAACGTGGTCACCCCGACCAGCAGGTTCATCGCCACGTACGGCGCGATGTTGGGCAGCAGTTCGCGGGTCACCACGTGCGTGGTGGACATGCCCAACCCGCGCGCCGCCTCGACGAAGCCGCGCTCCCGCAACGACAACGTCTGGGACCGTACGGCGCGGGCCAGGCCACCCCAGCCGGTGATCCCCAGTACCAGGCCCATCTGCAGCGCGGAGTCGAACTTCCACACCGTGGAGAGCACCAGCAGCAGCGGGAATCCCGGGATGGTCAGCACGAAGTCGGTCACCCGCATCAGCGCCGAGTCGGGCCGGCCGCGCCGGTAGCCGGCGTACAGGCCCACCGAGGTACCCACCAGGACGGTGAGTATCGCCGCGAACGACGCGGCCACCAGCACGTACCGGCTGCCGATCACCAGCAGCGCCAACACGTCGGTGCCCTCGAAGTCGGTGCCCAGCGGATGCGCGAGGCTCGGCCCGGCCAGCGTCAGGGTGTCGTCGTGGTCCAGGTTGTCCGGGTACAGCCACGGGCCGACGATGCCCATGACCACGAACAGCACCACCAGGAACGCACCGAACATCCGGCTCGGCTTGCGTCGCAGCACCGTCCACAGGTTGCGCAGGAACCGGTTGCGTCGCCCCGGTACCGGCACGACCGGCTGCGCAACCGGTACCTCGATCGTCGTACTCACGCCGCACCTCCGCGCCGGACCCGTGGGTCGATCACCGTGTACAGCAGGTCGGCGCAGATGTTCGCGATGATCACCGCCGCGGTGATCAGCAGGAACACGCCCGACATCTCCGAGTAGTCGCGGTGCCCGATGCTGGCCACCAGCATCGCGCCCATGCCCGGATAGTTGAACGCGCTCTCGATGAACACCGCACCACCGAACATGAACCCGATCGACAACGCCAGCACCGTGAACAGCGGCAGGATCGCGTTGCGCGAGATGTACCGGAAGATGATCGACGGCCGCATGCCGCGCAGCTCGGCGGCGAGGATGAAGTCGTCACCGAGCACCGACACCACGCTGGACTTCATGGTCAGCAGGTAGCCGCCGAAGCTGGACAGCGCGAACGCCAGCGCCGGCAGTACCGCGTGGCTGATGATCGAGGCCACGTACTGCCCGTTCCAGCCGGGCTCCAGCAGCCCGTCCACGGGGCCGGACGAGAACAGTTGGTACTTCACGGTCAGGAACGTCACCAGCACCAGCGCCATCACGTACTGCGGGATGCCGTGCAGCAGTGAGCCCACAATGGACAGTGCGTTGCCGGTGTGGCCGCCGCGCTTCATCGCGGCGACCACGCCCAGCACCACACCGATCAGGAAGCTCAGCAGCACGCCGGCGAGTACCAGTCCGACCGTCCACTTGGCGGCGGACAGCACCTCGTCGGTCACGCTGACGCCCTGCGCCGACACCGACTTGCCCAGGTCCAGGTGCAGCAGCCGCCACAGGTAGTGGCCGTACTGGGACAGCCACGAACCGTGTGGCACGAACCCGTACGTGATCTGCACCTGGGCCTGCGCCTGTTCCGGCGACACACCCTTGGACAGCAGCGTCTCGTACTGCGCCTGCACCGGGTCGCCCGGCATCAGCCGGACGAGCGCGAAGGTGAAGGTGGTGACGATCCAGATCATGACGAGCCCGCGGACCAGATGGCCCGCGAGCCGTCGGACGAACTTCAACACGCGGTTGACCTACTTCTTGGGCTGGATGTACCCGAGCTGCATCCACACACCGGCGGGCAGTCGCAGCACGTCGGAGTCCTGCTTCGGGTAGTTGGTGAACCGGGTCGTGTTGACGAACTGCACGTTGGTGTAGTCCCAGATCTGGATGGCCGGCAGCTGGTCCGAGGTGTACTGGGCCAGCTTGGTGACCGTCTCCTTCTGGCTGGGCAGGTCCTGCTGCGCGAGCTGGTTGGTCAGCTCACCCGGGTTGACCTTGCCGAGGCCGGGGACCGTGGCGGTCTCCGCGCCGCCCATCCAGTTGCCGTCCTTGCCCGGCGCCGAGTGCTTGACCTGCGCGCCGAACTGGGTCCAGCCGTTGGACGGGCCGTACAGCCGGGCGTAGGCGTTGTAATTCACCGGGCCGAGCGCGGTGAGCCAGAACCCGACCGCGTACTTGCCCTCGGCGATCTCGCTCAGGTAGGTGGCGTAGTCCGCGGACGTCTTGACCTGCGAGGTGACGCCGACCTTGGTGAGCTGGCTGGAGATCGACTTGGCGCCGGCGATCCAGTCGGAGAAGCCGGTCGGCACCTGGATGTCCACCGTGAGCGGCTTACCGTTGGCCAGCTGCCACTTGCCGCCGGACTTCTTCAGGCCCGCGGCCTTCAGCTCCTTCTCGCCCTTGGCCACGTCGTGGTCGTACGGGTTGAGCTTGCTGACGGCGTCGGCACCGAGGACCGCGTCGGCGGCCTCGCCGACCAGACCGGTGCTCGCCTTCGACGCGGTGCCGCTCTCCGGCTCACCGATCTTGGTGGTCAGCTTCCGGTCGATCAGGTACGCCAGGCCGCGGCGCACGTGCACGTTGTCGAACGGCTTGTTGGACTGGTTGAACGCCAGCGACGCGGCGACCGGGCTGAAGCCGGTGATCGTGTCGTTGCCCTGTCGCGCCAGGATCTTCTTGACCACGTTGGTGGGCGTGGACGTGTAGACCGCGGTGTCGAGCTTGCCGGCGATCAGGTAGTTCCAGACCTGCTGGTTGCCGCTGTAGTTCTTGATGACCGCGGTGCTCGGGCCGATCTTGTCCGCGGCGTAGAAGTACTTGTTCTTCTTCAGCACCGCCTCGCCCGGGTTGACCCGCTGCAGCACGAACGGGCCGCAGGAGACGTCCTTGTCGGGGCCGTAGTCGACCAGCTTCTTGCCGAGCTTGGTCATCGTCTCCTGGGCGTCGGCCTGGTCTTTCTTGTCCGCCTTCGGGTCGGTGGCAGTCTTGATGGTGTCCCACACGTCGCCGGGCAGCTGCTTGCCCCAGACGGAGTCGGGCAGCACGTTCAGGGTGAGGATGTTGCGGGCGAAGGCGTTGTTGGCCGAGCCGGGCGCCTGGTCGAACTCGACGGTCTTGTTGTCGACGACCTTGATGTCACCGAGGCCACCGGCCGTGCCCGGCGACACGGCGAACGCGCCGCCGCCCTGGGTGAAGGACACCGCGGCGGAGGTCTTGATGTCCTGCGCGGTGACCGGCTTGCCGTCCGACCACTTGGCGTTCGGCTGCACGTGCACCGTGAGCTTCAGGTTGTCCGAGGACAGGTCCCAGCTCTTCGCGATGCCCGGGTAGAACGCGTTGGGGTCGGTCTTGGAGTTCTTCTCCCAGGCCAGGTGCATCGAGTTGTAGCCGTTGTAGGCCTTGGTCGACTGGTTGTACGGGTTGATCGGCGCGTTCACGTCCACCTTGGCGGTGGTGACGGCGGTGAACACGCCGCCCCCGGCGGACGCGCTGGAGTCGGTGCAGCCGGCGGCCGCCAACAGGGCGGCCAGGGTGCCCACCGCGGTCACGGTGGCCACAACGGTTCTCTTCATCGTCTTCTTCTCCACGGGAAAGGGGGGTCGGGGCGCGGTGCAGGGTGTCGAACGGATCAGGGGCGACTGCCCACCAGCAGGTCCGCGGCGGCGGTCAGGTTCACCCGGGCGCCACCCCGGGTGCCGAGGTAACGGCCGGGGGCGAGGCCGGCGTCGCCGGAGGTGCCGATGCCCACCACCACGGCGTCCGGCCGGTCCGCCAGGACCGCGGCCAGCCGGGTCCGCTGGCCGGGGGCGATGTGCGCGTCGCGTACCACCACGACCAGCGGGCGGTCCGCGGCGGCCGACAGCGCCGTGGCCAGATCGCGGTCCGGGCCGGTTCCGGCGGTCCCGTCGCCCTCCGTCGGGGCGTCGGAGGTCAGCCGGGTGCCGGTGACGCGCGGGTCCCGCGCGGCCAACATGGCGAGCAGGCTACCCGCGGTCAGCTCGATACCCCGCCGAGGTGGGCTGAGTTCCAGCACGTACGGCGGCTCGGTCAGGGTGGCGACCCCGGCGTCGGTTCGCAGCGCGGCCCGGGCGGCGGCGGTCAGCCGGTCCTGGCCGGCGGACACGACGGCGGTACCGGCGTCGGGCGGGTGGGCCAGCGCC
>JBAUUM010000809.1:0-7666 GCA_049582705.1 Actinocatenispora sp. | reverse complement strand
GCCCTGGGCCAGGACCCGTCGGTACCCGCCGGCGAGCGCGTGGCTCGTCGGCGCTGGCGCGGCGGCGTCCTCCTCGCTGTCGACCCGGTTGGCGCCGACGCCGTGCAGTTCGGCGTCGGCCATGAGTCGTGCGCGCAGTTCGGCGCGGAAGTCCGGATCGGCCCGTACCTGAGCGGCGAACGGTTCGGCCTCGTCGGAGAGTCGTCGGGTCAATCGCACCAGAGGTACGAGCGAACCGTCGCTGTCGTGGTTACTCTGTCCGTGTCGGGCATGGTGCCGCCCTGGCTGGTCGGTTGCTTTGTCGACCAGCTCAGCGAAGCGTTCGGCCCACCGGCGGGAGAACATCCTCACTGCCACCGCGCGCACCTCCTTCCGTATCGGAGCACGCCGGACCAGCCGGGTTCACCCAGCATGGAGCCGGTGGTGCGCCGCAGTACACCGTCGACCTCGTGGAGAGCAACGCGTACCGGTGGGTAAGGGTTACGCCCCACAGCCGGGACATGCCGGAAGTCGGGATCTGGGTGCCGACCGGTCACTTGGTGAAACCCTCCGGGAGGAGCCGGGCGAGGGAGCGTACTGCGCGGTACTGCAGGGCCTTGATGGCGCCCTCGTTCTTGCCCATGGTCTGTGCGGTCTCGGCCACCGAGAAGCCCTGCAGGAAGCGTAGGACGATGCATTCCTGCTGCTCAGGGTTGAGCCGTTTGACCGCTTCGAGCAGCGTGCGGTTGGTGAGCATGTCGAGGACGGCCGCCTCGGGGCTGCCCTCCGGTCCCCGTTCGGGGCGGTCCGCGTCGAGGACCTCGGCGGTGGAGACCTCAAGCCGGTACCGACCGGACTTGAAGTGGTCCGCGACCAGGTTTCGAGCAATGGTCACGAGCCAGGCACCGAGGTCGCGGCCCTGCCAGGTGAAGCTGCCGATGCGGCGCAGCGCACGCAGGAAGGTCTCGGAGGTGAGGTCCTCGGCGAGTTGCCGGGTGCTGACCCGGAAGTAGATGAACCGGAAGACGGTGTCCATGTAGCGGTCGTAGATCTTGCCGAACGCGTCGGTGTCGCCGGCCTGTGCCCGCTGCACGAGCCGCCACACCTCGCCGGCCGACTCGGGGACCTGGTCGGGCGGTTCGTCGCCCTGTGCCGCGGGACCGACCACCGGTATCTGCTGGGTCGGTGTGCTGTCCGAGGACACCTCGTCGGACGAGCGGGTGGCCGGTCCGATGCCGGGGCGGGTGCCCGTGGTGAGGTCACGCACGGCATGGCCGGCACGTTGCGCGAGTGAGATGGCGGTGGGCAGGGGCCCGGTACGGGTGCCCATCTGGACGATCAGGGAACGCAGTGTGGCGAGACCTTCGGCGATGCTGGGTTGGCCAGCATTGCCGAACGGAGCTGGAACGCTGGTCGCACTCACCGCTGCCACCCCTCGTGGAGGAACCTGTGCGGTCGACAGGTAGCCCTTGCGGGGTGATGTAACGGTGCTTCGACGGGCACTGCGGCCTCCTCGGGCGAGGGGTTCGGTTCCCAAGGCTCAGGTGAGTCGACCAACGCATGATAAGGCCGGACATCACACTGATGTGTGTACTCGGTTACTACGAGCAACAGTGTGTCGGGGTGCCTACCGCCCGTGACGGACAGGTTGTCCGTCCTGTTCGCTGTATTGTTGGCAGCAACTTCCGTGATGCATGTCTCGCCGTGCGCGTGGTTCGTCCCCTGCGCTCCTCCGTGCCGGCCCGCCATCTCCGCACGATACTCGCGGCGGAGCTGCATCGATATCCCCACAAGCCAGGATGTGCCAGACTCGGTGGCCGTGCACGAGGACATCACTAATCTCGCCCAGTTCGTCGCCCGGGCAGCCCGGGAAAGACCGGACCATGTCGCACTGATCTCCGACCACGGCTCGGCGAGCTGGGTCGAACTCGGTGACCGGGTGGCCGCCGTGGCCGCCGGGTTGCGCGGACTCGGGCTGACACCGGGTGACCGGGTCGCCGTCGCGCTGCCCAACAGCATCGAGTGGGCCACCGGCTTCTTCGGCGCGCTCGCGGCCGATCTGGTCGCGGTGCCACTCAACCCGGCGTACACGAGCGCCGAGCTGACCCGGCTGCTGGCCGACTCGGGCGCCAGGGTGCTGCTCGGCAGCCCCGAGGTGCACGAGGCGACCAGCGCGCTCGACACGCCCGGACACCGGTACGTCGTCGGTGGGACGCACCCGTCGGCCCGACCGTACGACGAGCTGGCCGCGACGCCGGGGGAGCGCACCGAGCCGCAGCGGGGCGGCGACGACCTGGCCGCGCTGCTCTACACCTCCGGTACGTCCGGTCGGCCGCGCGCGGCGATGCTCAGCCACCGCGCCCTGATCGCCAACACCGCGCAGCTGGCCGACCTGCGGCCACCACCGCTCGGCCCCGACGACGTCGTACTGCTGGCCCTGCCGCTGTTCCACGCGTTCGGTCTGGGCCCCGGCCTGCTCGCCATCGCGCGGCACGCCGCCACCGGCGTACTGGTGGACCGCTTCGACGCCGCGGTCAGCCTCGCGACCATCGCACGCAGCGACGTGACGACGGTGCTGGGCGTGCCCGCCATGTACGTCGCCTGGTCCCGGCAGCCCGAGTTCGCCGACCAGTTCCGCGCGGTGCGGCTGGCCGCGTGCGGTGCCGCTCCGCTGACCGCGGAGACCCGGGCGGCGCTGACGGAGGCCGGCGTGGACAGCCCGTTCGAGGGTTACGGGCTGACCGAGACGGCGCCGGCGGTGACCAGCACGCTGGCCAGTCCACGGCCGAAACCCGGCTCGGTGGGCCGGCCGATCCCCGGCGTCGAGCTGCGGCTGGTCGGCGCCGACGGCCTGCCGATGTCGACGGAGGACTCCGAGAACGACGAGAACGCGAGCCCCGGCACCGACCCGGGCGAGGTCTGGGTGCGCGGCGACAACCTCTTCTCGGGCTACTGGCCGGACGGTGCGGACGGCCCGGACCCGGAGGGCTGGTGGCCCACCGGCGACATCGGGTACCTGGACGACGACGGCGACCTGTTCCTGGTCGACCGGATCGGCGAACTCATCCTCGTGTCGGGCTTCAACGTGTACCCACGTGAGGTGGAGAGCGCGCTCGCCGGCCACCCCGCGGTACGGGAGGCGGCGGTCGTCGGCGTGCCGCACGAACTCACCGGAGAGGCGGTGAAGGCGTTCGTGGTGGCGTCCGGCGTGTCCGAGGAGGACCTGATCGAGCACTGCCGTACGTCGCTCGCGTCCTTCAAGTGCCCGGTGGCGGTGGAGTTCGTCGAGCGCCTGCCGCACTCGGCGACCGGCAAGGTCCGCAAGACCGCCCTGCGTACCGGCGATGACGGCTGAGCGTCGACCGGCCGATACTGGGCCGGTGGACACTGGGCCGGTGGACGACGTACGGGTGACGCTGCTCAGCCGGGCCGGCTGCCATCTGTGCGAGGCCGCGCGGGAGGCGATGGTCCGGGTCGAGGAGCGCACCGGGGTGGCCTGGCGCGAGGTCGACGTCGAGTCGGACATCGAGCTGGAACGCGACTACGGCGACCGGCTGCCGGTGGTCCTGCTCGACGGACGGGAGCACGGGTACTGGCGGGTCGAGGAGGAGCGACTGGTCCGGGACCTGGCTCGCTGACGGCACCCGGAAGCGTGACGCGTGGGCCATGACCTGTCCGGGTCATGGCCCACGGTCCTGTCACGGCGCGGTCGCCGGGTCGGGCCGGATCAGCCGGCCTTGGCGGTCCGCGTACTGCTCGACGAGTCCTTGTTCGCGTGACGCTGCCGGTCGTCGCGGGGTTTGCGCGGTTTGGACAGGGGCGAGTTGGCGGCGGGCGTGGCGTTGCTGCTGTCCGTGGCGAGGTGGTCGACGGTCTCCAGGACCGTCTTGATCTCGCTCTGCATCGACTCGTACCGGTCCTGGAGCGCCTTGACCCGGCGACGGGACCGGAGGATCGCGGCCTCGGCCCGTTCGTGGGCCTCCCGCGCGATGTGATCGGCGCGGGTGGTCGCGTCGGCGACGATCGCGTCGGCCTCCTTGCGCGCGCCGGCCCGGATCGTCTCGGCCTCCTTGCGTGCCTCGGCCCGGGTCTGCTCGGCCTCCTCGCGCGCGTCCGCGCGGGCCTGCTCGGCGTCCTCGTGTGCCTCGACGCGGTTCTGCTCCGCGCCCTCCGCGATCTCCCTGGCCTGCTGCTCGGCAACCACCAGCATGCGTTCCAGGCGAGCGCCGAAGCGCTGCGTGGGCGGCAGTTCCTCGGGTGCCTGCTCGCGCTGTCTGGCCATGAGGTCGGCCTGCAACTTCACCACCTGGGCGGTGAGATCACGGATGCGTTCCTGCGCGGTGGCCTGTCTGGTGGCCATCTCGGTCATCGCGGTCTCGACCCGCCGGGCGTAGCGCCGCACCTGCTTGCGGTGGTAGCCGCGCAGCGCGGTGTCGAATCCGGTGTCCAGATGCCAGGGAGAGTCCTTCAGGGTGAACTCGTGCTCGTTGTGGTGGTCTCGCATCGCCCGTCCTGCCCTACTGCTCGGCGGCCAGCTGGCCGGCGGTGGTTTGGTGTGGTCCAAATCACCCCCTTCGGCTGACGGCCGTCGTGTGATCTCTCCTATTGATTACCCTATTCGTGTTATTTCGGCCACTCTGAAATCGAGAGGTGCCGATTCGATAACGATGGGTGACTTGCCTTGACGCAGACGTGGGGCGGGAGCCAACAGGCTCCCGCCCCACGTTCGGACAGCGGCAGTGCCGCGACTCCTACCGGCCGGTGAAGGACACCTGCACGGTCGTCGCGCCGTACTTGACCTGCTTCACGACCTTGATGATCGTCCCGCTACCGGCGACCTGGACTCCACCTTGTGGGTTGGAGGGGTCGTAGTAACGGTTGATGTCGGTGTCGTCGAACGTCGAGACACCGTCCTGCGCCGGCAGCGACGCGGTCAGACCACCGGCGTGGTGCAGCTCGAGCGCGTCGGTCTTGTCCAGACCGAAGGTCGCGTCGAACGGCTGGATCCGGTTGCTCACCAACGTGCCGTCGTTGTACGCCAGCGCCGCCGGGTGCGCGTCGACCGGCAGGACGAGCCCGCCGCCCGGGTGGTCGCTGGTGTTGTCGTCCTCGAACGCGTAGTTCACGTACCAGATCAGCAGACCGTCCTGGTACGGGAAGTGCTCCACCCAGTTGGCCTTCGTGTCGCCGAACCCGAAGTTGTACGGGCCAACCCGCAGCGTGTCGTCGTAGTCGACGTACTGCCGGTTCTCGGCGAGGTAGTACCGCTCCTTGTACTCGGTGGTGGTACCGGTCATGCGGGTGAAGCCGTCCGCCGTCCAGTCCCCGGTGCCGGACTCGACGTCGTCGGTCCACGCGGCCTGGCCGTCGACCGTCAGAGCGAGGTCGTCCAGGAACGGGCCCTGGAAGTGGGTGCCACCGTCGGTGGTGTAGTGCCAGCGGAACTGGACCTTCTGACCGACGTAGTCGGCCAGGTCGTAGCTGAGGTCCTTCCACTCACCGTCCGAGGAACCGGTGACGCCGTCACCGTTGAGCGACGTCCAGGTGGCGCCGTCATCGGTGGACACCTGGGCCTGCAGGAAGTCGTAGTCTTCCTCGATCTCGTACCAGGCCTTGGCGCTGATGCTGGCCGAGCTGGCACCGGTCAGGTCGAGCTCCCGGGACAGCGTGGTGTCGAGATCGTCCTTGCTGCCGCCCCACCACTCGTAGCTGCCCGAGTTGGGGGTGTTGTAGTCGGTGACGACCTTCTGGTTCGGCAGCGTGACGACCAACGCCTGCGCGTTGTTGCCCTGCCTCGCCGAGGGGTTCAGCTTGACCTTGGTCTTCGCGCTGTTGTACGCCACGGTGTCGTAGTCCAGCCACCCGAGCTGGTACTTGTCCCAGGCGTTCATGTAGCCCGGGGTCGTACCGATCGAGTCGAAGCCCTTGCCCAGCCACGAGCCGGAGGACATGAGCGTCCAGAAGCCCGTGGTGTTCTCGCCGCCGGCGGTGTCGTACTCGTCCGGCAGACCGAGGTCGTGGCCGAACTCGTGCGAGAACACGCCGAGGCCGCCGTTCTCCGGCTCGGTGGTGTAGTCGCCGACCCAGTAGTTCGCGTCGCCGACCGAGGTGCCACCCAGCTTGTTGGCGTCCGGGCCGGTGCGGCCCTTGTCGGTCGCGTAGGCGTACCAACGGTGCGACCAGACCGCGTCCGCACCCTCGGTGCCGCCGCCGGCCTCCTCGCCCTCACCGGCGTGCACGACCTCGATGTGGTCGAGGTAGCCGTCGGGCTCGTTGAACTGGCCGTCGCCGTCGTAGTCGTACCGGTCCCACTTGTCGAACTGGGCCAGGTAGTCGTTGATCTCGGCGGCCGTCTTGCCCTGCGCCTGCTGCTGCGCGTACCAGGCGTCGACGGAGTCCTTGACCATGTTCCAGTAGCCGTCGGACTCGGGGATCTCGTTGCTGCCGTACCGGGCCTCGTTGTAGGGCACCGTGACCCAGCCCTGCACGTCACCCTGGACGCTGAACTTGCCGCTGGACTGGTGCTCGTAGAAGTCCTTGAACGAGTCCTTCTTGCCGAAGAACATGTCCGTGTAGTGCTTGCGGTCGAACTTCGGGACCCAGTTGGTGCTGTTGTCGTCCTTCGCGCTGCCGTCCCAGTTGCGGTCCGGCTGTGCGATCTGGCCGTTGGCCGGCCCAGCGGCGCCACCGGTCCGCGGGTCGGTCTGGTTGCCGAAGCTGACCAGGATCGTGAAGATCTGGTCGACGCGCGTGGTGCTGGTCTCGACGTACTGCGCCTTGCCGTCGGCGCGCTTGCCCAACTTGACGACCTTGGACTTGCCGATGGCCTTCGGGGTGACCCGACCACGGGCCTGCTGATCGGCTGCCTTGCGCATGAGCGCGCGTCGCTTGTCCGACATTGGGCTCGGCAGGTCGTCCTCGGCGTGACCACGGGCCGGCTTGACCTTGTTCGCCGTGATGCTCTTGGTTGCCGCTGCGCTACGTCCGATGGACGGCGAAGCGAGCACCGGCGAGGCGAGCGCCCCGGCGGCCAGCAACCCTGCCGCGGCTCCCGCGACGGCGCCGATCGTTAATCTCCGCAACGCGTTCCTCCTCCCAGTCCGTCCGGTACGGGGGTACCGGACGGATCGCGACCCCAGGGGCCGGGATCGCACCGAGGCTCACCCTGGCACAACCTTGCTTCCGGGTCATCAAAGGAAATCGCGTTATGACCAACTCTTAAGGTTGCCTTATGGTTGTCGAGTAGTTTCCCGAACGGGACAGTCCCGCCGGTTCGGTTGGCACCAACCGGTTCCCGGGACCGCATGATCGGATTTGACGTCAAATTCCCTGCGGTTGGCGGGTATCTGCCATTGCGGTCGACCGCCAGCCGCGGCCGCGACACGGTCAACCGACGCTCCGGGACCGACCACCACGGATCCACCGCGACCGGGCGCTCCGGACTTCCCGCATCCTTTTGCCACCAGGCTCCGACCCGATGGGACGGCGGCACGTCGGTGGGTCATTTCCGTGGATTACAGGAGTTTGTGGCGCTCCGGGCCGATCCGCGGCGGGCCGTCGCCGCCATGATCGCCGACCGTCGCGCCGCCGACGGCTCCGGTGCGCGTCGGCTCTGCCTGCTGCGGTCGCCCCAGCCTCCGACCGGGCTGACACGTCCTCTGTCCAGGATGGACGATCAACTTCGGCG
>JBAUUM010000808.1:0-13561 GCA_049582705.1 Actinocatenispora sp. | reverse complement strand
GGCCCGCGGTACTCGGCAGCCTGACCCCCGGTGCCGCGCCGTTGCGGCTGCCGGAACCCGCCCGGATGCCGCGCCGGCTGAGGCTGCCACGGCACACGTGATGTCCGTGACAGGCCCGTACCGTCGTGGACGACATGCACCGCGGGTGGATCACGCACGGCGACGGCATCGGACACGAGGTAACCAAACCGGCACCGACGGGCCGTACGGGACGCCCGGGGTGACCCACAGTTGTGCGGATCTTGTGAAGGACCCGGGGGAGTGTGGTGAGGCAAGAATCGCGTCTTGGGATCTGTGACCGTTGCCAGGGTTAGACTTCCTGGCCATGGACTCGCGTAACGGATCGGCAACCGGAGATGGCCTTCTCGCCTCGGTACGCGGCCCCGCCGACCTGCGTCGACTACCCGTCGAGCGGTTGCCGGAGCTGGCTGGTGAAATCCGTGAGTTCCTGGTGGACAAGGTCTCCCGCACCGGTGGACACCTCGGCCCGAACCTCGGTGTGGTCGAACTGACACTGGCCCTGCACCGGGTGTTCAACTCGCCGAAGGACCGGATCCTGTTCGACACCGGCCACCAGGCGTACGTACACAAGATGCTCACCGGCCGGCAGGAGGGCTTCGACCTGCTGCGTCAGCGTGGCGGGCTGACCGGGTACCCGAACCGGGCCGAGAGCGACCACGACACGATCGAGAACTCGCATGCCTCCACGGCGCTGTCCTACGCCGACGGCCTGGCCAAGGCGTACCGGCTGCGCGGCGAGCGACGACACGTCGTCGCGGTCGTCGGCGACGGCGCGCTGACCGGCGGGATGTGCTGGGAGGCGCTCAACAACATCGCCGCGGCGGACCGCCCGCTGGTCGTGGTCGTGAACGACAACGGCCGCTCCTACTCGCCGACCATCGGCGGACTCGCCAGCCACCTGTCCGCGCTGCGGCTCAGCCCCGGGTACGAGCGGGTGCTCGACCTGGTGAAGGAGTCGCTGGGGCGCACCCCGCTGGTCGGCCTGCCGATGTACGAGGTGCTGCACGCGGTCAAGAAGGGCCTGAAGGACGCGGTCGCGCCGCAGGCGATGTTCGAGGACCTCGGGCTCAAGTACGTCGGCCCCGTCGACGGACACGACATGGTCGCGCTGGAGAACGCGCTGGGCAAGGCGAAGCGGTTCGGCGGCACCGTCATCGTGCACGCGGTGACCCGCAAGGGCAACGGATACCTGCCCGCCGAGACCGACAAGGCCGACTGCCTGCACCAGTCCGCGATCTTCGACCCGGAGACCGGGAAGCCGACCGCCCCGCCGAGCAAGAAGTGGACCTCGGTGTTCGCCGAGGAACTGGTCGAGGTGGCCGGGGAACGCCCCGACATCGTCGGCATCACCGCCGCCATGGCCGGTCCGACGGGCATCGAGAAGCTCCGCGAGCGGTACCCGGAGCGGGTCTTCGACGTGGGCATCGCCGAGCAGCACGCCGTCACCTCGGCGGCCGGGCTGGCGCTGGGTGGCATGCACCCGGTCGTCGCCGTCTACTCGACGTTCCTCAACCGAGCCTTCGACCAGGTCCTCCTGGACGTCGCGATGCACGAACTGCCGGTCACGTTCGTGCTCGACCGGGCCGGCATCACCGGTCCGGACGGGCCGAGCCACTACGGCATCTGGGACACCTCGATCCTCGGCGTGGTGCCGGGCCTGAAGTTCGCCGCGCCGCGGGACGGCAGCCAGGTCCGCGAACAGTTCCGCGAGGCGGTCGGCGTCGACGACGGGCCGACCGTGCTGCGGCTGCCGACCGGCAGCCTGCCCGCGGACCTGCCCGCCGTGGAACGCCTCGGCAGCGGCATCGGCGCGGTCGACGTGCTGCACCGTGCCCAGCGCAGCGACGTACTGCTGGTCGCCGTCGGCGCCTTCGGGCAGCTCGCGGTCGAGGTCGCCGGCCGGGTGGGCGGTCAGGGCTACGGCGTCACCGTGGTCGACCCGCGCTGGTTCCGTCCGGTGCCCGAACTGCTCACCGAACTCGCCGCCGAGCACCGGCTGGTCGTCAGCCTGGAGGACGGCGTGCGCGCCGGCAGCTTCGGCACGGCGCTCGGTCAGCAGCTCACCGACGCGGGCGTGCGCACGCCGCTGCGCGACCTGGCCGTACCGGTCGGGTTCCACGCCTTCGGGACCCGCTCGGAGATCCTCACCGACCTCGGGCTCACCGCGCAGGACATCTCGCGGCAGATCACCGAATGGGTGGCCGGCGTCGACCCGGACCAGGCCACCACCGAGCACACCGTGTCGGAGCAGGCGGCGAGCGGCGACGCGCCGGCCGCCCCGTCCGGGAACGGGGCATCGGCGAACGGCGCGACCCGGCCGTCCGCGAACGGGCACGCGCGCCGCTCGTCCCGGTGACCGGGCAACACACGGCGGGGTCGGTGCGTACCGAACGGCTCGTGCTCCGCCGGTGGCTGCCGGCGGACCGCGAGCCGTTCGCGGCGATGAACGCCGACCCCCGGGTGATGGAGCATTTCCCGGCGCCGCTGACCCGGGCCGCCAGCGACGGGCTGGTCGACCGGGTGGAGGCGCACTTCGACCGGCTCGGCTACGGACTCTGGGCCGTGCAGGTCGCCGACGGCGGCGGGTTCATCGGCTTCACCGGCCTGTCCGTGCCCTCGTTCGAGGCGCACTTCACGCCGGCCGTCGAGGTCGGCTGGCGGCTCGCCCCGCACGCCTGGGGCCACGGGTACGCCACCGAGGCCGCCCGGGCCGCGCTGCGGCAGGGCTTCGACGAGCTGGGCCTGGCGGAGATCGTCTCCTTCACCACCCGGAGCAACACCCGCTCCCAGGCGGTCATGCGGCGGCTCGGCATGACCTACGACCCCGCGGACGACTTCGCGCATCCCAATCTCGCCGCCGGGCACCGGCTGAGCGGCCACGTGCTGCACCGGCTGACCGCCGAGCAGTGGCGCGCCCAGCCGACCGCGGACCCGGCGTCCGGCTGACCGGCTGACCGGCCCGGTCAGCGGACGGTGACCGACGGCGGCCGGTGGCTGCGGCCCCACCGGGACGGCCGTCGGCCCAGCACGAACTCCAGGGTGCCGCCGCGTACCAGGTCGGCGTGCTGGATCCACGGCCCGTTCACCGGGCGACCGTTGAGGTGCACGGACTGCACGTAGCGGTTGGTCTCCGAGGCCCCCCGCGCGCGGATCCGCAGCGAGCGGTCCCCGGACAGCCTGATCCGCGCGTCCGGGAACAGCGGGCTGCTCAGGTAGTACCAGGAATGGCCGGCGTTCGGGTAGAGGCCCAGCGCGGTCCACACGTACCAGGCGGACATCGCGCCGGCGTCGTCGTTGCCGGGCAGCCCGTCCGGACCGGTGCCGTACTGCTCGGCCAGCAGCCGCCGGGTGATGTCCGCGGCGCGGTCCGGGCGGCCGGCGTGCAGGTAGAGGTACGGCGCCTGCATGTCCGGCTCGTTCGCGGCGTTGTACCGCCCCTTGTCGAACAGTGCGTCCAGGTACGCCACCATCGCGCCGTCGCCGCCCATCCGCAGGATCAGCCCGCGCACGTCGTGCGGTACGAAGGTCGTGTACTGGTAGGCGCTGCCCTCGTAGAAGTGCGGGGTGCCGGCGTCGTCCGGGTCGAACGGCGACAGCCAGCCGCCGTCGGAGTGCCGCGGCCGGATGAGCCGGGTCTCGTTGTCCCACAGGTTGACCCAGTTGAGCGACCGGCGCAGGTAGCGGTCGGCGACCGTGGTGTCGCCGAAGTGCCGGGCGACCTGGTTGATGCAGAAGTCACCGAGCGCGTACTCCAGGGTCCGGGACGCCGAGCGGTCGCCGTGCGGGTCGTCGGACGACTTCGGGTTCACCGGCAGGTAACCCAGGCGCAGATAGTCGTCGAGTTCCCGACCCTCCACCTGCGGCCTGGGGGAGTTGTGCTCGCCGTCCTGGCGCAGCGCCCGGTACGCGGTGCGGTAGTCGACGCCGGGCAGCTTCTTGACCAGGGCGTCGGCGACGAGCACGTCGCCGTTCGTGCCGCCCTGGATGAAGCAGTTCGCGCCGGCGATCCGCGCGTCGGGCAGCCATCCGGTGTGCTGGTAGGTCTCCACGAGCGAGGACACCATGTCGGACTGCCGGCCGGGTTGGATCAGGGTCAGCAGCGGATGCAGGCACCTGCTGGTGTCCCAGAGGGTGTAGAAGTCCTCGTAGTGCGGGGTGTCCGAGTTCCACCACACGTTCTCGCCGGTGAGGTCGTGCGGCATCAGCTGGCAGTGGTACAGCGCGGTCGCGAACACCGCGCGCTGCTCCGCGGTCCCGCCCCGCACCGTGATCCTGGACAGCGCATCCCGCCAGCGCCGACGGGCCGAGTCGCGGATCTCGTTGAATCCTCGGATCCCGATCTCGGAGTCCAGTGTGGAGTGTGCCTGGTCGGTGCTCAGGAAGGAGACGGCGACGCGCATCTCCACCGCACGCTCCATCGTGGTGGGCACCGTGACCACCGCGCCGACCCGCTGCCGGGAGCCGCCCGTCACCTCGCGGAAGCCGCGGGTGATCCGGTCGTCGACGAACGTGGCGAAGTCGCTGAACGACCGGTCGAACTGCCCCGCGAAGTGCAGGGTGTACTCGCCACCCCGGTCCCCCCAGCCGCCGGTCACCGTGACGGTGCCCTCGAACCGGTTCCGGCCGAGGAGACGGATCTCGCTCGTGCGTGCCGTCTGCGAGTCGTTGAGGTCGATCACCGAGCTGGCGTCGATGAGCAGGTGCCCGTCGCCGTCGTGCGGGAACGTGTACCGGTGCACCGCGCAGCGGCGGGTCGCGGTCAGCTCCACCAGTACGTTCGGGGCGGTCAGCCGGACGCTGTAGTACCCGGGCTCGGCGCGCTCGTCGGCCCGGCCGGAGGCCAGCCCGGTCAGTCGGACCGAACCGGTGAGCGGGGTGACCCGCACGTTGCCGTACCGGCTCTCCCCGCCGGTGCCGGACACGTGGGTCTGGGAGAAGCCGATGATGCGACCGGTCGTGCTGTACCCCGCGCTCGACGGGCCCTCGGTGTCGGGGCTGGCGGCGGCGAACCCGAACGGCAGATGCGCGCCCGGGTAGGTGTTGCCCGGCGTCGCCGTGCCGATCATCGGGTCGACGTCGGCGAGCATGGTCGCGCCGTCGTCCGGGTCACCGTCCGAAGGGGACCCGGTGTCGCAGCCGGTCAGCATGCCCAGACCGGTGGCGGCCAGTCCCGTCACGCCCAGGGTGCGCAGCAGGCCACGTCGGCTCACCCCGTCGGGCCGCCCCGGCGGCGCGGCCGGCGGCACCGTGCCCGGGTCCTCGTCGGAACACACGTCGGTCATCGTCCGCCGATCAGGGTCGGACCGGCCGGGCCACCCGGATGTTCCGGATGCCGGACTGGAAGGCGTGCAACGTGTCGGGCACCGCCGTGAACCGCCAGTCATTGGTGCCGGTGCTCTCCTTGTTGTATTCGAACCAGATGAATCCGACGACGTCGCCGCGGTGCGAGAGCCAGCGGAACAGGTCCGAGGTCCACCCCGCCTGGTGCTCGCCGGGTCCCGCGCCGGTCTCGGTGATCAGTACCCGTTTGCTGGTGAACTCGCGCAGCCGTTGCAGGGTCGGCTCGAAGGTCTGCGCCGCCGTGGACTCCTCCTTGGCCTCGTAGCCGACCATGCCGACCCAGTCGACGTACTTGTCGCCCGGGTAGAGGTCCTTCAACGAGACGCTGGGCGCCGGCCGGATGATGTTGGGGCTCCACACCCAGATCACGTTGTCCGCGCCCACCGAGGTGAAGATGTCGTGCACGTGCCGCCAGGCGCGCACGTAGTCGCCCTTGTCGTTGCCCGACTTCTTCTCCGACCACGGGTACCAGTCGCCGTTCATCTCGTGGCCGAAGCGCAGCGCGACGGGCCAGTGCATGGCACGCATCGCCTTGGCGAACCGGGTGATGTAGCCGTCGTAGCCGCCCGCCGAGATGCGGTCCAGCGCGTACGCCGGCTGGCTGGTGCCGTCCTGCAGCCCCGACCACGGCTCCCAGGTGATCACCGGCACCGTGTTCTGCTGGTAGCTCGCGACCACGGCCTCCGGACGGAAGTCCTCGGTCCAGTTGACGAAGTACTCCAGCATGCTGGGCCGGGTGCCGGCCGCGGTGGCGATGCCGTTGATCTCGTTCTCCGACCACGGCGCCTGCGGCGAGGAGATGCCGAAGTACACGCCGTGCGGCGCGAGTGCCTGCTGCCGGGTCGGGATCCGGGCCGCGAGCTTGGCGCTGGCCACCGGGTTCGGCGTGGCGAAGCCCCGTGCCGAGGCCTGGGAGTCGTCGAACGACCCGCCGATGGTGAAGTAGAAGACGGCCCCGGTGAACAGCAGCAGCAGGACCGCGTTGACGCCCATCCAGATCCGGTAGCTGCGTCGGGAGATCCGCTGGTGCCTAGACACTGCTCATCACCGTCGCAGCCAGCAGCAGGCCGCCCAGCACGTACGGGATCAGGGCCTGCGGGTTGCGGGTGCGCTGGCCACTGAACCCGCCCGACCGGGTGCCCCAGGAAGCGTTGTGCGCCAACCGGAAGAATCCCACGACGCGCACGGGCATCAGGATGAAGGTGTTGATGATCATGAAGATCGGCAGGTACGCCATGTCGTTCGGGCGGTACGCGAAGTGCCGGCCGAACCGGATGCCGAGACCCATCACCGTCATGGTCGCGCTGAACACCAGCAGCGTGGACAGGGCCATCCAGCCCGTCTCGGGCAGCGGCAGTCGACCGTACAGGCCGGACCGGCTACCGCTCACCAGCGCGGCCATCCAGGAGGCGAACGAGCCGATGAGAATGAACGGCACCACGATGTCGGACACGTAGAACAGCGCCAGTACCGGCGCGTTGCGCAGCATCCAGGGCAGCATCCGCAGCGTGTTGTACTGCGACCCGCGCGCCCACCGGAACTGCTGCTTGATCAGCTTCTTCAGGTTCGTGGGCGCGTCGGTGTAGACCAGCGACGTGGACTGTACGACGGTCTTGTAGCCGTCGATGAGTGTGTAGTTGGTCAGCGTCCGGTCGTCGGAGACCTCGATGAACGTGCCGAGGAACGGCTCGCTGCGGAACTTGGCCATGTTGTCCACCAGGATCTTGCGGCGGAACGCGATGGTGCGGCCGGGCAGGCAGCCGACGGTGCCGAGCACGCTCATCGCCGGCATCGAGTATTCGTTGCGGATGTTCTCCAGCCAGTCGGCCCAGCGGGTGAGCATGCCGCGCTCCGGGTTGAGGATGCGCTGCCGGGTGCTGACCCCGCCGACCTCCGGGTCGCGGAACGGCTTCACCAGCTCGCGCAGGGTGTCCCGGGTCCAGACGGTGTCCGAGTCCACCAGCACGACGATCTCTCCCCGGGCCATCTCGACCCCGATGTCAACGGCGTTGCGCTTGCCTGGGGTTTCCGTCCAGGTCCACCCTACTCCGACACGTTCGCACACCTTCTCGAGCGTTTCGTTGCGGGGCCCGTTGATGACGACGAGTACCTCGGTGGGCCGCTGCAGGACGATGCGTTCCAGCACCGAGACGAACAGCTCCTCCTCCTCGTCGACCACCGGGATCACCACCGAGGTCGTGGTGCGCCAGTCCGCCTGCCAGGGACGGTACTGGCGGGCCAGGATCGCCTTGACCAACCAGAGCAGCCAGATGACCGCCATGAACACGGCGAAGGGGTAGATGTGGCCGGAGTGCAGCCACTCGCTGATCTGCAGTAGAAACGCCAGCACGGTGTCCCCCGACCTACGACGGCTTGCGGGTCAGCACGGCCAGGGTCATGCCGGTGGGCCGCCATGTCTTACTCAGCTGGAAGGACGTGCGCAGCGCCGCCTCCTTGGTACCGCCGAGGTCGTGCAGCGGGTCCTTCACCGTGCCGAGTCGCACAATCCAGATCCGGCTGGTGGACGAGCCGAGACACTTCGAGGCGTCCTTGCACTCGATGGCGAGGACCTTGCCGTTCGAGCGCGGCTGCTGCACCACCAGCAGGTCCTTGGGCCGGGAACCGGGCGCGAGGTAGTGCGTCACGATGTCGCGGCCGACCCACGCCCCGCCGGGATCCTCGGTGCCGTAGATGATGCCGTCGCCGGGCTGTTCGTTGTTGGCGATGATCGTGGCCACGGCCCGGGTGTCCTGGGTGTGCCCGGTCGGCTCGCGGAACGTCATCTGCGCCGGCACGGAGACCAGCGCGACCGCCGCCACCACCAGCAGTCCCCGGACCAGCGGCACCCGGTCCAGGGTGATGGCTGCCAGCAGTACCCATGCCGGCAGCGTGAACAGCAGGTAGCGCGGCAACCACACGGAGGTGTAGTGGCCGACCGCGAAGAGGACGACGGCGGGCACCATCGCCCAGGCCGTGTACACGATCGCGGGATGCCGGTACGAGACCGCCAGGGCGGCGAGCACGGCCAGGCAGCCGCCGATGGCGGTCATGCCGAACAGCTCGTTGGGGAAGCCGGCCAGGCTGCGCAGCGTGGCCGGTGCGATCCAGCTGACCTGGCCGCGCTGACCCGTCGACTCCATCAGCAGCACGATGCCGGGCAGTGCGCCGAACACCGAGGCGGCCAGCCAGCCCCAGACCGCGCCGCGGCGCAGTGCCAACACCATGAGTCCGTGCGCCACCAGAAGTACCAGCGAGATGACGCTGAACATGCCCATCAGTGCGAGGACCAGAACGTACGGCAGGAAGCGCACGAACCGCGGTCGGTCCAGCGCGCGCGCCAGCAGCAGGGTGGCCAGCGTCGCCAGACACAGCACGATCGCGTAGCCACGTGCCTCCTGACCGTAGCGGGAGGTGGCCGGCACGACGGCGAACAGCAGCCCGGCCATCAGTCCGACGCGCGGCCCGCCGAACCGGGAGCCGAGCGCCGCGACCAGCGCCGCCGCGATCGTCATCGCGATCAGCGACGGCAGGCGCAGTGCGAGGTCGGAGTCGCCGGCAATCTGCACCCAGGCGCGCATCAGCGCGTAGTACGGGCCGTTGACCATGTCGGTCGACTGCAACAGGCCCCACATGGAATGCCAGGGCACCGTGGTCATGCCCCAGGTCGCCAGCTCGTCGGCCCACAGGCTGGGCCGGTCCGCGCGGAAGATGCCGACGACCGCGGTGAGCAGCGCGGCGCCCAGCCAGGCGAGCTGGGTGAGGGCCCGGTCGGTGCCCCGGAATCCGTCCGCGACGATCGCCGTGCCGACGATCGTGCGAGGCCGCTCCGGATCGACGTCCGGGCCCGCGTGTTCGGCTCCGGAACGGCCGTCCCGGAGCCGTTCCTCACGGAGCCGCTCGTCGAGCGGGCGTTCCTCGGTCGGGTAGTCGGTGGCGAATCCGTGGCTCTGCCCGGCAACCGACGCGCTGCCCACGCCGGGGACCCGGACGCCTGTCGAGCGGACCGGCACGCTGGCCCGGCCGGAGGACGGGATCGGCAGCGGGGAACGCGGGCGGCGCACCATCAGCTCGTCGTGCTGATCGGTATCATCGCTCTCAGCGTCGGACTGGTCGCTCACCGTGGAATGAAGTTCGGTGGCGTCGGGGTCGCGGTTACTGTCCGGAGTGGACTGATCGCCGGATCGCCAGTCGGTGGTCGGCTCCTCGTCCGCACCCCGTTGGGGTGGTGAGCCGGTGCCGGCGCGGGTGGGCGCCTCGTCGCCTGCGCTTCTGGGCAGCATCACAGTCTCGTCGAACTCACTCACGGTTCGTTGCAGGGCGTGCCTGCGTCAAGGGGGGTACCCCACGCTGTGCCGTAGCGGGGTCTCGCCCAACATACCGCTTGATCGCAAACCGTCCCGACGTGCACCGAACCGGTCCGCCGACATCGTGGGATCCGCGCTGCTCGGGCATGATTCGGCCCGCACCGCGTGCCGGTGTCGGAGCGCCGGTCCGGACCGCGTCACACCTGTCGGTTAGCCGGTACCGCGGCAGTGATCGGGACCGATACCATCCGTCGCAGAGCGCGGCGTGACGGAAGAGAGAGTTACATGCAGACAATCGGCCCGTACGCCCTGCGGGACCTGCTCGGTGAGGGTCCGGCGGGGCGGGTCTGGCGTGCGCTGGACCAGCAGGGAAGCCAGGTTGCGATGGCCGTGCTCGAAGGTCACGCGGCCAGCGACCCGCAACGACGCTGGCAGTTCACCACGACCGTCGAGCAGCTGCGGCAGAACCCGGGCGCCGTCCACCCCCTGGCGGCCGATCTTGTCGGGCCGCAACCATGGGCTGCGTTCCCGGACGACGGCGGCATCGCCGCGGCCGGTGTCTTCGCCGCGATGGGCGCGCCGGCCGCGCAGGTGCCCGGGGCCCCGCCGAGCCAGTTCGCGCCGCCGCAGGCAACCCAGATCCCCGCCGACGCTCAGGTGGACCAACCCACCCAGATGATCAGCCGGCCGGTGTCCAGCCCGCCCGTCTCCGGTCAGCCGATGTCGGCCCAGCCGATGTCCGGTCAGCCGATGTCGGCGCAACCGATGTCCGGTCAGCCGGCCCAGCAGTCGTTCGTCAACCAGCCCGACCCGAACGCGCCGGATCCCTTCGCCCCGGTGGATCCGTTCGGCTCCAACGATTCCGGGCCGGCGCCGGATCCGGTGAACCCGTTCCCGTCGCCGGGGCCGGAGAACCCGACGCCGTTCTCGCAGAACGAGCCGCCGAGGTACACGCCGTACCAGGTTGACTCCATCGACCCGCCGCCGCGGCCGCGGTTCACCGACCCGGAGCCCCGCCCCCGCGGCAGCCGTAAGGGCCTGCTCATCGGTCTGGTGGTCCTGGTCGTGGTGCTGCTCGGCGGTGGTGTCAGTGGAGCGATCTACCTCACCCAGCACAGCGGCAAACCGGATGCGCACAAGTCCGCCAGTCCGGCGCCGTCGACGAAGGGGTCCAGCAAGCCGACCGGCAGTCCCGTCCCGCAGACCCAGCAGTCCGCGCCGAGCACCCCCAAGGAACCCGGCAAGGAGCCGCCGAAGGACGGGTCCTGGCCGGCGAAGTTCGCCACGTTCAGCGGCAAGGACAAGAGCCGGTCCCTGGGCGACCTGGCGGGCCTCGGATTCGCGCTGACCGTGCCGGACGGCTGGACGTGCACCAAGAAGGACCAGTCGACGAGCTACGTGAACTACCACTGCGGCACCGCGGACGCGAAGGTCGGTGGCGACCTGGTCGTACGCAACTGCGCGGAGCCCTGCGACCCGGCGAAGAAGATCAAGATGCGCAGCGACGAGGAGGCCTGGGGCCTGCAGTGGGTCCGGGACGGCGGCAACTGCTCGTACGCCGAGAGTTCGAAGGTCAAGGTCGCCGGCAAGAGCGTGTACGGCCTGGTCATGGTCCGGTACTGGCACAGCAAGCCCGGTGGCCCGATGGACCGTCAGGTGGTGTTCCGGATGACCGCGCCGAAGTCCGGTGCGGCGGATCTCCAGAAGGTCGCCAGCGCGGTCCGGGACGCGACGCAGTGAGGGTGGCGGCGCCGGCCCGCCGCAGGTGGTAGCCGGACCGGCCATCTCAAGTATCGACGCAGGTCAATGTATGTGTGGGTGGGTGGCTGCGGGCGCCGAGGTCCGCGGCCCAACCCCCTTGCCCGTCACCTCCTCCGCCGGGGATGATGCACGTCGACGGCCTGATCCCAGGACCGGTTCCGTCGCGGTGCAGGCATCCTCGCTCGTGCTGGACGCGTCCGTTGAGTCGATGGAGGGGAGCAACCCCCGGTGCGGGTGCTGGTGATCGAAGACGAGCGAGCGTTGGCCGATGCCGTTGCCCGTGGCCTGCGACGGGAGGGCATGGCGGTCGACACCGCGTACGACGGCACCATCGGGCACGAGATGGCCCTGACCACCCGTTACGACGTGATCGTCCTCGACCGGGACCTGCCCGGCGTGCACGGTGACGAGATCTGCGTCGACCTGATCCGGGCGGGTGCGTTGACCCGGGTACTGATGCTGACCGCGTCCGGCAGCGTGGCGGAACGCGTCGAGGGCCTGGAGTTGGGCGCGGACGACTACCTGGCCAAGCCGTTCGCCTTCGACGAGCTGATCGCCCGCGTGCGGGCGCTGGGGCGCCGGGCCACCCCCGCGGCGCCGCCCGTCCTGCGGGTCGCCGACGTGGAGCTGGACCCGGCGAAACGCGGCGTCGTGCGCGACGCCCGGGCGCTGGACCTGACCCGCAAGGAGTTCGGCGTGCTGGAGGAGCTGATCAAGGCGCGTGGTGGGGTGGTGTCCAGCGAGGAGCTGCTGGAACGGGTGTGGGACGCCAACACCGACCCCTTCACCACCACGGTACGGGTAACCGTGATGACGCTGCGCAAGAAGCTGGGCGACCCGCCGCTGATCGAGACCGTGGTCGGGGCCGGCTACCGGATCCCGACCGGATGAGGCGCCGAGACCAGGCGTCGACGACGCCGACGACTCCGGCCAGGCCGGCGGCGGAGGTCAGGGACCCCCGGCCGGACCGGTGGTGGCGTCGTCGTGCCGGCCGCCCCCGGCCCACCCTGCGACTGCGGCTCACCCTGCTCAACGGGATCCTGCTGGTCGGTGCGGGCGCGCTACTGCTCGTACTCGTGTCCGTGCTGCTGCGTGACGTGTTCGTACCCTCCGAACAGATCACCGCCGGCGCGCACGTCACGCTCGCCAACGGTCAGGTGGTGGACATCCGCCAGTTCCACCAGCGGCTCGCCCGGGACACCGAGATGGAGATCTTCTTCAAGGGCCTCGCGGCGCTGATCGTGATCAGTTCGGCGGGCGTGATCGGCGGCTACATCGTCACCGGCCGCGCCCTGCGCCCGCTGCACCAGGTGACCGCGGCCGCCCGCCGCCTGTCCACCGAGACCATGGACCAGCGGATCCGGTACGCGGGACCCGACGACGAGATCCGCGAGCTGGCCAGCACCTTCGACGCCATGCTCGACCGGATCAGTACGGCCTTCGACTCGCAGCGCAGGTTCGTGGCCAACGCGAGCCACGAGCTGCGCACCCCGCTGGCCGTGATGCGTACCGAGGTCGACGTCGTACTGGCCGACCCGGAGTCCGACTCCGACGAACTGCGGCGGATGGGGCGCGTGGTCCGCGAGGCGTCCGAGCGGGCGAACACGCTGGTCGAGGCGCTGCTCCTGCTGGCCCGGACGGAGGCCCAGGCCGGCCGTCGGCTGGTACGCAAGGTGCCCGCCGACCTGGCGGCCGGCGCCGCGGTCGCGCTGTCCGCGGTCCGGCCCGACATCGACCGACTGCACCTGATGGTGCAGGTGGCCACCCCGCCGGCCCCGGTGGTCGGTGACCCGAGCCTGCTGGAACGACTCGCGGGCAACCTGATCGAGAACGCGGTGCGCTACAACCACGTGGGCGGCACCCTGTGGCTGCGTACCGTCTCCGACGACACGTACGCGAAGCTGGTGGTCGGCAACAGCGGGGGAGAACTGGACCCCTCCGAGGTACCGGCGCTGTTCGAGCCGTTCCGTCGCGGTGGGCGCGAACGCACCGGCACCCGCGGCTCCGGGCTCGGCCTGTCCATCGTGCGGGCGGTGGTCGACGCGCACGGCGGTACGGTCAGCGCCCGCGCGCTCGCCGGTGGCGGCCTGGAGGTGACCGCGACGCTGCCCTCGGCACGGACCACGCCGGTGGCC
>JBAUUM010000807.1:0-2437 GCA_049582705.1 Actinocatenispora sp. | reverse complement strand
GTCCGGGCCACCTCCGGACAGGTCGGGATCCGCCTCGGCCAGCCAGGCCGGCACCGGCAGCTGACTGGCCAGCCCGATCATGCCCGGCCGGTCCGGCAGGACCGGAGCGGCGACCACCGTACGGCTGGTCAGCGGCCGGAAGAGCTTGCCGACCAGCAGCGCCGGGAGGTCGGGCAGGTCAGCGGCGAGCACCAGCGCCTGGTCGTAACCGGCCGAGGCGGCGGCACGGAGCGCGGCGACGGGCCTCGGCTCGTTCCCCGGCAGGCAGTGGATCGTCGTGCCGGGCCAGCGGATCGCCTCGGCGAGCGGCGCGTCCGCGGCGGTCGCCGCGATCGCCACGTCCACGTCGGCCAGCGTCGACAGCAGGTCGACCACGTCCTCGGCGAGCGCCCGCCGCCACCGCGCCGGGTCGACCCCCGGCGGTGTCCACGTCGGGGCGGTCAACAACACCACGACGCAGCGTGCGGTCACAGGGTGTCCTCCGGGTCGTCGCTCAGTTCCAGGCCCGCCGCGGCGGCAACGCCCTCCAGGTAGCCGCGGGCGCGCTCGGTACGCGGGTACCGCGACACCAGCTCCCAGAACGGGGCGTTGTGACCGGGAATGACGAGGTGGCACAGCTCGTGCAGCAGGACATAGTCCACCACCCAGTCCGGCATGCCCTGCAGCCGGGTGGAGAGTCGGATCGTCCGGTCCGCTGGGGTGCAGGAGCCCCACCGCCCGTTCTGGTTGCCGACCCATCGCACGCTGGCCGGCGTGGCCACTCCGGTGTGGTCGACCAGGTACCGGCCGGCGAGCTGCCTGGCCCGGTCGAGGAGCTGGTTGTCGCTGCGCGGGGTGCGCCGCTCCCGGCGTTCCAGGCGCTCCAGCATCCGGCCCACCCAGTCACGTTCCTCGGCGAGGCTGAATCGTGCCGGAATGAGCACGACCACCCGGTTTCCGTCCCGGTAGGCGGAGACGGTGGCGCGCCGACGTGCGCTCCGGCGTACCTCGACCACCGGATCGGACGGCTCCGCGGCACCGGGCCGACGGGCGTCCACGCTGGGGGACGACGATCGCCGCCACGCCTCCGCGCTGCGCTCGCTCACGATGGCACGCTATCGGCCCGTGGCCACCCGGTGCCACCGTCATCGCTGTTCCGCCAGGGTTTCAGTCCTGCGTGACGGTGGTCGGACCGGACGGACCGGCCCTTCGCCGATCGTTCTCGACCCTATGGTCCGGTATGCCGCCGCATTTCGCTATTTGCTCGTGCGCGCCGCATTGACCTGGCCCTTCGGCACGCTTAGCGTCGTTCACGGCGAGATCTCGGACTGAGCCGGTCCCGGCGCTCGGGGAAGGTGGCGGGTGCGGCACCTGTCCGAGGTCTCGCCTGTCCGCGAGGGGGGTCACGCGGGCCGTCCTGGTCCGCACGTGACAACGAAGGACCATCACGGGAAAAGACAGCTCACCGCTCGGCGTGTGTCTGGTCGCGGGTACGCCCGGACCGGGACGTACTCTTGGTGGTCGTTCACACACAACTGGTGAGAACTGGTTTGTGTGGGCCCGTCCGGCTCGGGGGTCGGATTCCTCACAAGCACCGCTCGGTGTGAAGGGGAAACGGTCATCGCTGGGTAGGGTCCGCGCGGACCGGGGCTGCGATCCGGCAGCTCCGGGCAAACAGGAGGAGGGGCACCGTGGCCGAGACCTACAACGGCTACTGCGTTAAGTGCAAGGAGAAGCGGGACTTCGAGGGCGAGGTCTCGGTCAGCGATTCCGGTCGCCGGATGGCCAAGGGGCCGTGCCCGGTCTGTGGCACCAAGATGAACCGGATCCTGGGCAAGGCCTAGCGTCCCGGCGGCGGGCAGCACGCCCGCCGTACCAGGCGCTTGCGCATCGCGGAGCAGGTGGACCATCGGTCCCCTGCTCCGCAGCGTCTGCGGCGGAGCCCGCCGAAGTGTCGGGTCGCCGACAGACAGTACGGCAGAGCTGTGGACAAGTCGGCGTTTCCTGTGGACAACGTACCGACAGTGGTGTGGACGGCTGTGGATAAATCGGTCAGCGCACACCGGGCCAGAGCATCCTCGACGTCATGAAACGACTCCTCCTGCTGCCCGCCGTCACTCGGCTGCGCCGCGACCGCACCGCCGTCCAGCTCGGCCTCGCACCCGACCGCTCCGTCGTCGTGGAGTGGGACCGGCCGGTCCTGTCCCGGGTGCTCGCCCTGCTCGACGGCACCCGCTCCGCGGACGTGGTCCGGCAGGAGGCCGCCCACCTGGGCGTACCCGCCCCGGAGACGGCACGGCTGCTCGACGCGCTCACCGGCCGCGGCCTGCTGCGGGAGGCGGGCAGCCTGCTGCCCCGCCGGCTGGCACCGGCCACCCGTCGTCGCCTGGAACCCGAGGCCGCGGCGCTCGCGCTGCGGGACCTGCCGGGTGGCGCGACACCCGCCACCGTCCTGGGC
>JBAUUM010000806.1:0-1769 GCA_049582705.1 Actinocatenispora sp. | reverse complement strand
GCGTACGGATGCTGCCCGTACACCGGCGCCCGGGGCCCACCGGCACGGCAGCGCCGGGTGCGTACCGGAGGTCAGCCTGTCGGTGGGGGCCAGACGAAGCTGTCCAGCAGTTGGGTGTTGTGGGAGGCGTCCCGGAAGCGCGGATCGGCCAGGACGGCGTCCAGATAGTCGGCGGTGCTGTGCACCCCGTCGCCGGCGATCCGCAGCTCGGCGATGGCGTTACGCATCCTGGCCACCGCCGCCGGCCGGTCCGCACCCCACACGATGATCTTCGCGAGCAGCGAGTCGTACGAGGCCGGCACCCGGTACCCGGGATGCGCGTGGGTGTCCACCCGTACGAAGGCGCCGCCGGGCAGGGCGAAGTCGGTCAGGGTGCCGGGCGCCGGGATGAAGCCGCGGGCCGGGTTCTCCGCGTTGATCCGGCACTCGATCGCCGTGCCCTCCCGCCGTACGTCCTCCTGGCGGAGCAGGAGCCGCTCACCCGAGGCGATCCGGAACTGCTCCTCGACCAGATCGGTGCCCGTGACCATCTCGGTCACCGGGTGCTCGACCTGGATGCGGCAGTTGACCTCCATGAAGTAGAAGTCCCCGCCGGGTTCGACGAGGAACTCGAAGGTGCCGGCGCCGACGTACCCGACGGCGAGCGCGCCGCGGATCGCAGCCTGGCAGATCTCCTCGGTGAACTGCGCGGGCAGTCCCGGCGCCGGCGACTCCTCGATGAGCTTCTGGTGCCGGCGCTGCACCGAGCAGTCCCGTTCGCCGAGGTGGACCCCGTTGCCGTACTGGTCGCAGAGCACCTGGACCTCGACGTGCCGTGCCCCGACGAGGTACCGCTCGATGTACACCCGGTCGTCGCCGAACAGGACCCGGGCGTTGGCGGTGGTCTCCTGGTACGCGGCGGTCAGCTGCTCCGCCGAGTGGACCACGCTGATGCCGCGCCCGCCGCCACCCGCCACGGCCTTGATGATGAGCGGGTACCCGATCTCGGCCGCGATCTCCTGTGCGGCCTCGGCGTCCCGGACCGGCTCGATGGTGCCGGGCAGCAGCGGCAGCCCGGCCTTCGCCATCGCGGCACGGGCCGAGGACTTGTCACCCAGTTCACGCATGACCGCCGAGGGTGGGCCGATGAACGTCAGGCCCTCGGACGTGCAGGCGTCCACGAAGTCGGCGTCCTCGGAGAGGAACCCGTACCCCGGGTGGACGGCGTCGGCCCCGGCCAGCAGGGCCGACTGGACGAGCGCCGCCGCGTTGAGATAGCTCTTCTTCGCCGCCGGCGGCCCGATGTGCACCACCCGGTCGGCGAGCCGGGCGACCGTCGAGTCCAGATCGACGGTCGAACAGCCGGCGATCACCCGGACCCCGAGGTTGCGTGCCGCCCGTGCGACCCGGACCGCGATCTCACCCCGGTTGGCTATGAACACTGAGGAAAACACGACTCTTCACCACCTTGTAGGGCTGCTGTTCGCCGTCGGACCGGACCGTGCCCGGCACGCGGCGATCGTCCCGGGAGCGACAGGTGGATCAGCTCACCGACGCCAGGGCGAACAGCGGCGTCGCGAACTCGACCGGGTCACCGTCCTCGACGAGGATCTGGGTGATCCGCGCGGACCGGTCCGCCTCGACCGGGATCATCAGCTTCATCGCCTCCACGATGCCGACCTGCTGTCCGGGCGCGATCACGTCGCCCTCGGCGACGAAGGGCGCCGCGCCCGGCGACGGCGCGCGGTAGAACACGCCGACCATCGGCGCGGTCAGGGTCAGCGCGGGCG
>JBAUUM010000805.1:0-7540 GCA_049582705.1 Actinocatenispora sp. | reverse complement strand
AGTCTGAGGTCGTGTACCACCAGATCCAGGGCGACCTCGAGGCGCAGGGCGTGATCTTCATGGACACGGATACCGCGCTCAAAGAGCACCCCGAGCTGTTCCAGGAGTACTTCGGCACCGTGATTCCGCCCGGCGACAACAAGTTCGCCTCGCTGAACACGGCGGTCTGGTCCGGTGGCTCGTTCATCTACGTGCCGAAGGGCGTGCACGTGGAGATCCCGCTGCAGGCCTACTTCCGGATCAACACCGAGAACATGGGCCAGTTCGAGCGGACGCTGATCATCGTCGACGAGGACGCCTACGTGCACTACGTCGAGGGCTGCACCGCGCCGATCTACCAGTCCGACTCGCTGCACTCGGCGGTCGTGGAGATCGTGGTGAAGAAGGGCGCCCGGTGCCGCTACACGACGATCCAGAACTGGTCGACCAACGTGTACAACCTGGTCACCAAGCGGGCCACCTGCGCCGAAGGCGCCACCATGGAGTGGATCGACGGCAACCTGGGCTCGAAGGTCACCATGAAGTACCCGGCCGTGTACATGCTCGGTGAGCACTCGCACGGCGAGGTGCTCAGCGTGGCGATGGCCGGTGAGGGCCAGCACCAGGACGCCGGCGCCAAGATGGTGCACCAGGCGCCGAACACCTCCTCGACGATCATCTCCAAGTCGATCGCCCGGGGCGGTGGCCGCACCTCGTACCGGGGGCTGGTGCAGGTACTGGAAGGTGCCGAGCATTCCCGCAGCACGGTGAAGTGCGACGCGCTGCTGGTGGACACCATCTCCCGGTCCGACACCTACCCCTACGTCGACGTCCGCGAGGACGACGTCCAGATGGGGCACGAGGCGACGGTCTCGAAGGTCAGCGACGACCAGCTCTTCTACCTGATGAGCCGGGGCATGTCCGAGGACGAGGCGATGGCCATGATCGTGCGTGGCTTCATCGAGCCGATCGCCAAGGAACTGCCGATGGAGTACGCGCTGGAACTCAACCGGCTGATCGAGCTGCAGATGGAGGGCGCAGTCGGCTGACGCCGACCGCCCACCCGCAGGGACGTACCGGTGCGGTGCCACCGCACCGGGGCATGGCTGCGGCCCGGTACGCCGGGCTGCACGATACCGGGCCGGACATTGTTGAAGGACGAGGAGAACGCTCGCACGATGACGACTGACGCACCCGTCGTGACACGCCCCCACAGTCATGGGGGCGACGCGGCGGCCGCCGCGACGAAGCCGGCGGAGACCAAGGGACAGACGCTGCGGTCGTTCGACGTGGCCGATTTCCCGGCATTGACAGGCCGGGAGGAGGAGTGGCGGTTCACCCCGCTGCGGCGGCTGCGTGGACTGCACGACGGCAGCTTCGCGGACGGTGGCACGCCGCCCCGGCACGAGTACGGTGACCTGCCGGACGGTGTGACGGTGCGTCAGGTCGCCGACGACCCGCGCAAGGGCCGGACCCTGGTCCCGTTCGACCGGGTCAGCGCGCTGGCCTTCGGCCGGTCCGAGGGCGCGCTGGTGGTGTCGGTGGCGCCGGAGACGGTGGTGACCGAAGCGGTCACGGTCACCGTCGCCGGGCAGGGCGCCGAGGGCGCGAGCTTCGGCCACACGATTGTGGAGATCGGCGCGTTGGCCGAGGTCACCGTCGTGCTGGAGCACGTGGGCAGCTCGACCCTGGCGGACAACGTCGAGGTGGTCGTCGGAGACGGCGCGCACCTGACGCTCGTGACCGTGGCCGACTGGGCGAGCGACGCGGTCCAGCTCCAGCACCAGCACGTGAGCCTCGGTCGCGACTCGCGGGTCCGGCACATCGCGGTGAATCTGGGCGGCGACCTGGTCCGCCAGTACGTGACCGTGGACTACGCCGGCCGCGGCGGCGACCTGGAGGCCTACGGCGTCTACTTCGCCGACAGCGGCCAGCACCTGGAGCACCGCCAGTTCGTCGACCACAACCAGCCCGACTGCCGCAGCCGGGTGACCTACCGGGGTGCCCTGCAGGGCGCCGAGGCGCACACGGTCTGGGTCGGCGACGTGCTGATCCGGGCCGGGTCGACCGGCACCGACACCTACGAGGTCAACCGGAACCTGCTGCTCACCGACGGGGCCCGGGCCGACTCGATCCCGAACCTGGAGATCGAGACCGGTGAGATCGTCGGTGCCGGGCACGCCAGCGCGACCGGCCGGTTCGAGGACGAGCACCTGTTCTACCTGATGTCGCGCGGCATCCCGGAGCTGGAGGCCCGGCGACTGGTGGTCCGTGGCTTCTTCGTCGAACTGCTGGAGAAGATCCCGGCCGAGGCGCTGCGCGAACGGCTGGAGGCGGCCATCGACGACCGGCTGGCGAAGGTGGGTGCCTGAACCATGGCCGACTTCCTGAAGATCTGCGCGGTCGACGACCTCGACAAGGGCGCCGCCGTGCACGTCGAGGTCGACGACCTTCCGCTCGCCGTGGTGCGCACCGACAACGGCGACGTGTACGCCATCCGCGACGTGTGCTCGCACGCCGAGGTTCCGCTGTCGGAGGGCGAGATCGAGGGCTGCACCGTCGAGTGCTGGCTGCACGGCTCGCGCTTCGACCTGCGCAGCGGAGCGCCGACCGGCCTACCGGCCACCGAGCCGGTACCGATCTACCCGGTCGAGATCCGCGACAACGACATCTACGTGTGCCTTGAACCGAAGAACATGAAGGACTGACGTGAGCGTTCTGGAGATCCGCAACCTGCACGCATCGGTGCAGGTGTCGGAAGATGAGCTGAAGCCGATCCTGCACGGCGTCGACCTGACCATCCGGTCGGGCGAGACGCACGCGATCATGGGACCCAACGGCTCGGGCAAGTCGACGACCGCGTACGCGATCGCCGGCCACCCGAAGTACAAGATCACCGAGGGCACGGTGACGCTGGACGGCGAGGACGTGCTGTCCAAGACCGTCGACGAGCGTGCCCGCGCTGGGCTGTTCCTGGCCATGCAGTACCCGGTCGAGGTGCCGGGGGTCAGCGTGGCGAACTTCCTGCGCACCGCGAAGACCGCGGTCGACGGCGAGGCGCCGAAGCTGCGTACCTGGGTCAAGGAGCTGCGCACCTCGATGGAGCGGCTCGGCATGGACCCCGCGTTCGCCGAGCGCAACGTCAACGAGGGCTTCTCCGGTGGTGAGAAGAAGCGCCACGAGATCGTGCAGCTGGAGCTGCTGAAGCCGAAGATGGCCATCCTGGACGAGACCGACTCCGGGCTGGACATCGACGCGCTGCGGGAGGTCAGCCAGGGCATCAACCGGGTCAAGGACTCGGGGGAGACGGGCCTGGTGGTGATCACCCACTACACCCGGATCCTGCGCTACGTGCAGCCCGACTTCGTGCACGTGTTCGTGGGTGGCCGGATCGTGGAAGAGGGCGGCAAGGAGCTGGCCGACGACCTGGAGAGTTCCGGGTACGAGCGGTTCACCGCCGCCACGGGCAGCAGGGCAGGGGCGTAACGAGATGACCGAGGTGACCAGCGTGCGTGAGCCGGGAGCGACGGGGGTGGCCGGGCCGATGCCCGGCATGCCGCGGTACGACGTGCCCCGGCTGGACGTCGAGAAGATCCGGGCCGACTTCCCCATCCTGTCCCGGGAGATCGACGGGCACCGGCTGGTCTACCTCGACTCGGCGAACACCTCGCAGAAGCCGCGCCAGGTGCTCGACGTGCTGGCCGGCTTCTACGAGCAGCACAACGCCAACGTGGCCCGTGCGGTGCACACCCTGGGCACCGAGGCGACCGAGCTGTACGAGGGTGCCCGGGCGAAGATCGCGTCCTTCATCGGTGCCGGGCGCCCGGGCGAGGTCGTGTTCACGAAGAACTCGTCCGAGGCGATGAACCTGGTCGCGTACGCCTTCGGGCACGCGGGCGCGGACGTCGACCCGAGGTTCCGGCTCGGACCGGGCGACGAGGTGGTGATCTCCGAGATGGAGCACCACTCGAACATCGTGCCGTGGCAGCTGCTGTGCCAGCGCACCGGCGCGACGCTGCGCTGGTTCGGCATCACCGACGAGGGTCGCCTCGACACCTCCCGGCTCGAGGAGCTGGTGAACGAGCGGACCAAGATCGTCTCGTACGTGCTCCAGTCGAACCTCCTCGGCACGGTGAACCCGACCAGCGCCATCGTCGAGCGGGCGCACCAGGTCGGCGCGCTGGTGATGCTGGACGCCTCACAGGCCGTGCCGCACTCGCCGGTCGACGTGGTCGACCTGGACGTCGACTTCCTGGCCTTCACCGGGCACAAGATGTGCGGCCCGACCGGCATCGGGGTGCTGTGGGGCCGCGCGGAGCTACTCGAGGCGATGCCGCCGTTCCTGGGCGGCGGCGAGATGATCGAGACGGTACGGATGGAGGGCTCGACGTTCGCGCCGCCGCCGGCCCGGTTCGAGGCGGGCACCCCGCCGATCGCCCAGGCCGTCGGGTTGGGAGCCGCCGTGGACTACCTGTCCGGTCTGGGCATGGAGGCGGTCCGCTGGCACGAGAAGGAGATCACCGGGTACGCCCTCGACGTGCTGTCCGAGGTGCCCGGTCTGCGGATCTTCGGTCCGCAGGTCCCGGTAGGTCGGGGTGGCACCATCTCGTTCGAGCTGGCCGGTATCCACCCGCACGACGTCGGACAGGTGCTCGACGCGGAGGGCGTCGCGGTCCGGGTCGGACACGGCTGCGCGCGTCCCACCTGCACCCGTTTCGGCGTGCCTGCGGTGACCCGTGCCTCGTTCTACCTGTACACGACGCCTGAGGAGATCGACGCGCTGGTCCGCGGAATCGACAGCGCGCGGCGGCTGTTTTCATGATGGGGAATCCGGACGACCGAGGATCGCGACCTTAGATGCAGCTTGACTCGCTCTACCAGGAGATCATCCTGGACCACTACAAGCACCCGCACGGGCGTGGGCTGCGCGACCCCGCGGTGTCCGCGGACGGTGAGCAGCCGCACGTGGCGGAGGCGCACCACGTCAACCCGACCTGTGGTGACGAGATGACGATCCGCGTGCACCTGACCGGCGACGGCGACGAGGTCCGGGTCGAGGACGTGTCGTACGACGGCATGGGCTGTTCGATCAGCCAGGCGTCGGCCAGTGTGCTGTACGACCTGGTGGCCGGTCGGCCACTGACCGAGGCGCTGAGCCGGCACGAGGCGTTCAACGAGCTGATGACCGGGCGTGGCCAGGTCACCCCGGACGAGGATCTGCTGGAGGACGCGGTGGCGTTCGCCGGCGTGGCGCGCTACCCGGCGCGGGTGAAGTGCGCGCTGCTGTCCTGGATGGCGTTCAAGGACGCCGCCGCCCGAGCCACCGCAACGACCGCAGGAGGCACGTCATGACCGACGAGAACACGCGCACCGTGGACCCCGCCGGCCTGTCCGGCGTCGCCGAGCCGGCTCCTGCCGAGGAGACCGCGCTGGCCCCGCCGGCCGACCCGCCGGCGCCGGGCGACGCTCCGGTCAAGGCGAAGGTGGAGGACGTCGAGGAGGCGATGCGTGACGTCGTCGACCCGGAACTCGGCATCAACGTCGTCGACCTGGGCCTGGTGTACGGCCTGCACGTCGACGACGAGAACGTGGCCACCGTCGACATGACGCTGACCTCGGCTGCCTGCCCGCTGACCGACGTCATCGAGGACCAGGCGAACCAGGCGCTGTGTGGTGGCCCCGGCGGTGGGCTGGTCAACGGTGTGAAGATCAACTGGGTGTGGATCCCGCCGTGGGGTCCGGACAAGATCACCGACGACGGGCGCGAGCAGCTGCGTTCCCTGGGCTTCAACGTCTGATCCACCCGTCGGGCGCCGCGGCCGCCGGGCACCAGGGCCGGCGGTCACGGCAGTACGAGGTTCTTCAGCGCCTCGCGCACCGTCAGCGGTGACATCCGCCCGCGGTGCGCCCCGACGTAGCGGCGCACCGCGCCGGGGTCGGTCTTGGCGTACTCGCGCAGCGCCCAGCCGATCGCCTTGCGGACGAAGAAGTCGGGATTGCCGGACTGCTCGGTGCAGTAGTGGAAGAGCCGGTCGGTGTCGGTGGCCTCGCGGTAGTGCAGCTGGTGCAGCAGCGCGGTACGCACCAGCCAGGCGTTGGAGTCCAGTACCCAGTCGTCCATCTCGGTGCTGAGCCTGCGGTGCCGGGCGACCAGACCGCCCACCACGTGGGCGGCCAGCGGGTCCACCGTGTCCCACCACGACTTGTGGGTGATCAGCTCCCGTGCCGTGTCGAGGAACCGGGCGGAGCACAGTCTGATGTAGCGCCGCAGGTACGCGCAGGCGAAGTACTGGTACTCGCGTTCCGGCCGGTCCCAGCACCGCAGCGCGGTCGCCCGCAGGTCCGACTCGGTGGGGCGGGGGAGGGTGGCGGTGGCCTGCCGGGACAGCAGCCGCTGTTCCGGCGCCGCGATGCCCAGGAACGGGAAGGCGCCGCGCATGTAGCTGGCCATCGCCCGTGCCCGGCCCGGATCGCGTGCCGAGTTGTAGGTGTCGGTGAGCCGGTCGAGCACGATCTGTGGCAGGTCCGGTTCGGCTGCGGGTTCGGCCACCTCCCCAGCATCGCGTACGGTGCCCCTCCGGGGGCGCGGGTTCGACGGATCGGTGGGGGTGGGCGGAGCGATGTCGCGCAAGGCACGGCCGGCGGCCGGTGGTGGCCGCTGGGTTGAGGTGGCGCCGGAGCGTCTGGGCCGCTGGCTGTCCGGGTTCGCCGGGCAGCACGGTGAGCCGGCCGTGGCGGGCCGGGACGACGGTCTGCTGCTGACCGCGCCGGACGGCTCCCGCGCGGAATGTCAGCTGCCGCTGGGCTGGCCCGGCGATCCGGGCGAGGACGTGGCCGCGCTGGTCGCCGCGTCCCGGCATGACTGGCATGTCGGCATCGTGCTGGCCCGCCGTGGCGCGCACGCGGTCGGGTCCGTGCTGGGCCAGCGACTACTGGCCTCCAAAGTGGACACCCGTTACGTGCAGGGGCGTACCGCGGCCGGCGGCTGGTCGCAGCAGCGCTTCGCCCGGCGACGGGACAACCAGACCCGGGAGTCCATCGGCGCCGCCGTCGAGCACGCGGCGCGGGTCCTGGACCCGGTGCGCTCCGCGCTGGCCGGTCTGGTGACCGGTGGGGACCGGGCGCTGCTGGACGCGGTGCTGGCGGACCGGCGGCTCGGCTGGCTGGCCGCGCTGCCACGCGTCGTCCTGCCGGACGTGCCGGAGCCGCGGCACGCGACCCTGGTGGAGGCGGGCGAGCGGTACCGGATGGTGCGGATCAAGGTCGTCGATCCGGAGCCCACGAGCGAATCATGATGGTCTGACATTTCGCGTCGCCTTTGATGACGCTCTTGTTCTCCTCACCGTTTCATGCCCTAATCGGGTCGTCCTCTCCGTTCCACGGATCCCCTGGAGGAACCCGAATGACGACGCAGGGAAGACCGGTCCGGCCACCTCGCCGACCCTCGACGCCGTTGGCCGTGCTGGTCGCGGTACTGGCCGCAACGCTCGGCGCCGTGGCGGCCGCACCCCCCGCCGGGGCGGCGCCCTCGGCCGACCTGGCCACCCGCCCGGCCGTGACC
>JBAUUM010000804.1:0-2091 GCA_049582705.1 Actinocatenispora sp. | reverse complement strand
GTCCCGCCCAGCGTGCGGTGTCAGGACAGCAGGCCCAGCGGAACCGAGGCCGCGAGCTTGCCGTAGCCGGTGTCGTTGGGGTGGATGTGGTCGCCGGAGTCCAGCGAGGGCAGCAACTGGCTCGGGTGGCCCGGGTCGCGCACCACCCGGTCGAAGTCGAGCACCGCGTCGAAGTCGTGGGTGCCGCGGAGGTACGAGTTGACCTGCTCGCGGGCGGCGTCCTTGTCCGCCGTCCACCCGCTGGAGTTCTCGTACGGGGTCAGCGTGGTGACCACGACCCGCAGGCCCTTCTGGTGCAGCTGGGTCGCCACCTGCTTGAGCCCGTCGATGACGGTGGGGGCATCCTCGAACGGCGTCGCGTTGATGTCGTTGATGCCGAGCTGGACGATCACCGTGTCGACGTTGGTCTGACCGAACACGTCCCGGTCGAGCCGGGCCAGCGCGTTGGGTCCGACCTCGGGGAATCCCACGTCGGCCCCGTCGTACGACAGCCGGGCGCCGGCGAGACCCGCGTTCAGCACGCCGACCTGGCGACCGGCCACGCGGGCGGCGAGCTGGTCCGGCCAGCGCTTGTTGCCGTCGATGGTGCTGCCGTTGCCGTCGGTGATCGAGTCGCCGAGTACCACGACGTCACCGGCGGCGTGGCTGCTGAGAACGTCCACGCCGGTCAGGAAGAACCAGGAGGTGCCGGACGCCGGGGTGAACGAGCCACCGTCGGCGTCGGTCGCGTGGTCGCCGTCGGCCAGGAAGGTCGTCTCCCGCGCGGTCCAGTGCCAGGTGGCCGGGCCGGTCGCGGCGGGCAGGAAGATCGTCACGGCCAGGTCGTGCAGGGCCGGCACGTTCATCCGGAGCGGGTCGGAGAGCACCTGGCCGCCGCGCGGGATCGTGACGGACTGGTGGCCGCTGAAGGTCAGCTCGTGCACCGTGGCCGGGTCGATGCCCGACGGGGTGCCCTTGGGCAGGGCCACCGTGGCGTGGCCGATCTGGAGCGGCTGGAGCCCGAAGGCGTCGGACAGCCGGATCCGTACACCGTGCCCGCCGATCGAGGTGTGCACGATCATGCGCACGCTCTGGTTCTCGAAGCCGTTCTTCGACGCGCCGGCGCCGGCCGCGGTCGGCGAGGTCGCCCAGGTGCCGGCCCAGGCGTCGGCGCTGTGGTGCGACGCGACCGGGGTGTGGCTCTCCGCGTGACTGGCGGTGGCGCCGACGGCGCCCAGGACCGCGGCGACGAGTACCGCCGCGACGGCAAGCGTGCGCGGTCTGCGGACGAATTTCTTCATTCGTGAACCTCCCTCGGAGCGCAGCCGTCTGGTGGCTGCCGTCCGGACGGCGATGATCGGATGCCCGCTCGGGGAAAAAGGGGTGGGCGGGCTCGGGAAACCTACATGAAAATAGGAGCAGGATTGGGCCGCGTCAATGGGCTGAACATTCGAGACGGGTCCGCGGGAAGCGTGTGACCCGGCCCGGCATCATCCGTTCGGACATTGCCGTGTGGGCATATTTTCCGGCGGCCCAAGAATCGGTCGGCCGATTTCTCACGAGTGGTGCGCGACCGTTCACCAACCGCGATGGAGGGCGGTGCTGACGGCCCGGAACCGTACCGTCAGGACGGCAGGACGACGTCGAGACGGCGCGGCCCGTGCACGCCCTCGACGCGGTCGAACTCGATGTCGCTGGTGGCCGACGGTCCGCTGACGAACGTGAGGGGACGTCGCGGGTCGAGGCGGGTCAGTGCTTCCGGGACGCCGGCGGTGATCTGGTCCGCGGTCACCACACAGACGTGGTGGTCGGGCACCAGCGTGATCGCCCGGCGACCCTGCGCCGCGCCGGAGTCCAGGATCAGGGTGCCGGTCTCGGCGATCGCGGCGACACATCCGGTCAGCACCGTGTCGACGGTGTCCAGGGTGGACAGAGGGAGCGGGTCGTCGGCCCGGTCGCGGTGCACGGTGCCGGTGAATCCCGCGTACCAGCCGGCCGGCAGGTCGTGCGGCACCAGCAGGGTGCGGGTGCCGCACTCGGCCAGGATCGCGTCGACGGTCGCCGCCACATCGGCCGCCGCGCAGCGGTGCACCGTGGCGCGGTAGTCGTCGA
>JBAUUM010000803.1:0-3104 GCA_049582705.1 Actinocatenispora sp. | reverse complement strand
CGCGGCATCGGCCACCAGCTCGCCGGGTGGCCGGACGAGCGGGCCGGTGCCGTCTCCGACAACGCCAGCGGTGAGCCGACGGTGCGCGGGGTCCGGCTGGCCGCCGACCACAACATCTCCGTGCCGGGCTTCGACCCGAACACACCGATCCCGTCCAAGCGGGAGGGGCAGTGAGCGAGCGTCAGCAAGCGGACCAGAGGCACAGGGCGAGCGCGCACGCGCTCGGCGAGCGGAGCGGGGCGGGCGCATGAGTCCATCGCAGGAAGTGCTGAACAAGCTGACGCCGGTACTGACCAAGCGTTGGCTGTCGCCGGACGCCTGGCGGATCAACACGTACGAGAAGCTGGACGGCTACCAGGGCCTGAAGAAGGCCCTGAAGGCCCATCCGGACGACCTGATCGCCCTGGTCAAGGACTCCGGGCTGCGTGGTCGTGGCGGCGCGGGCTTCCCGACCGGCCTCAAGTGGAGCTTCATCCCGCAGAACGACGGCAAGCAGCACTACCTGGTGGTCAACGCCGACGAGGGCGAGCCGGGCACGTGCAAGGACCTGCCGCTGATGATGAACGACCCGCACGCGCTCATCGAGGGCGTGGTGATCACCTGCTACGCGATCCGGGCGGAGCGGGCGTTCATCTACATCCGCGGTGAGGCGGTGCACGCCGCCCGCCGGCTGCGCAGCGCGGTCGCCGAGGCGTACGCCCGCGGCTACCTGGGCCGCAACATCCTCGGTACCGGGCTCAACGTCGAGGTGGTCGTGCACAGCGGGGCCGGCGCGTACATCTGCGGCGAGGAGACGGCGCTGCTGGACTCGCTGGAGGGCTTCCGTGGCCAGCCGCGGCTCAAGCCGCCGTTCCCGGCCACGCACGGGCTCTACTCGTCGCCGACCGTGGTCAACAACGTGGGCACCATCGCCTCCGTGCCGTACATCGTGCTCGGTGGCGTCGACTGGTGGCGCACGATGGGCACGGAGAAGTCGTCGGGCCCGATGATCTACTCGCTGTCCGGGCGGGTCGTCAACCCCGGCCAGTACGAGTGCACGATGGGCATCACGCTGCGCGAGCTGCTGGAGCTGTGCGGCGGCATGCAGCCGGGCCACGAGCTGAAGTTCTGGACGCCGGGTGGCTCGTCCACCCCGCTGTTCACCGCCGAGCACCTGGACGTGCCGCTGGACTTCGACTCGGTGGCCGCCGAGGGCTCGATGCTGGGCACCACGGCGACGCAGATCTTCTCCGACAAGGACTGCCCGGTCTACGCGACGTACCGGTGGATCGAGTTCTACGCCCACGAGTCGTGCGGAAAGTGCACGCCGTGCCGGGAGGGCAACTACTGGATGGTGCGGGTGCTGCGCCGGATCCTGTCCGGCGAGGGCACCCACGAGGACCTCGACACCCTCCTGGACACCTGCGACAACCTCCTCGGCCGCTCGTTCTGCGCGCTGGGCGACGGCGCGGCGAGCCCGGTCACGTCGTCCATCAAGTACTTCAAGCAGGACTACCTGGACTACATCGAGGGGCGCACCAGGCCGCTGCTCGACGCTCGTGAACTGGTAGGAGCGCACTGATGACTGAACTCCGCGGCAGCTCCTCCGTTGCGCTGCTCAGTCGCTGCGCTCCTCACGATGCTCACTTCGGAGCTACCTCATGACGATGACACCCCAGCAGTCCGTGGACACCGTGACGCTCACGATCGACGGCATCGAGACCACCGTGCCCAAGGGCACCCTGGTGATCCGGGCCGCCGAGCACCTGGGCATCGCGATCCCGCGATTCTGCGACCACCCGCTGCTGGAACCGGCCGGTGCCTGCCGGCAGTGCCTGGTCGAGGTCGAAGGGCAGCGCAAGCCGCTCGCGTCGTGCACCACCACGTGCACCGAGGGCATGACGGTGCAGACCCAGCTGACCTCTCCGGCCGCCAAGAAGGCGCAGGAGGGGGTCATGGAGTTCCTGCTCATCAACCACCCCCTCGACTGCCCGATCTGCGACAAGGGCGGCGAGTGCCCGCTGCAGAACCAGGCGATGTCGAGCGGTCGGCCGGACTCCCGGTTCCGAGACGAGAAGCGCCAGTACCCGAAGCCGCTCGCGATCTCCACGCAGGTGCTGCTGGACCGGGAGCGCTGCGTGCTCTGCCAGCGCTGCACCCGGTTCTCCGAGGAGATCGCCGGTGACCCGTTCATCGACCTGATGGAGCGGGGCGCCGCCGAGCAGATCGGTGTCTACTCGGAGGCGTCGTACGGGCCGGAGTCGCTGGACGACGCCGCGGAGAACACCGAGGGCGACCCGTTCAACTCGTACTACTCCGGCAACACCATCCAGATCTGCCCGGTGGGCGCGCTGACCAGCAGCGACTACCGGTTCCGGTCCCGGCCGTTCGACCTGGTGTCCGCGCCGTCGATCAACGAGCACGACTCGTCCGGCGACGCGATCCGGATGGACCACCGGCGCGGCAAGGTGATGCGCCGGCTGTCCGGTGACGACAGCGCGGTCAACGAGGAGTGGATCAGCGACAAGGCCCGGTTCGCGTTCCGGTACCAGACCGCGAAGGACCGGCTGAGCTACCCGCTGGTGCGCGACCCCGCGTCCGGCGAGCTGCACCAGGCGAGCTGGTCGGAGGCGCTGCGCCGGGCCGCGGAGGGTCTCGCCGAGGCGCGCGACGCCGCGGGCGTCGGCGTGCTCACCGGCGGCCGACTGACCGTGGAGGACGCGTACGCGTACGCGAAGTTCTCCCGGGTCGCGCTCGGCAGCAACGACATCGACTTCCGGGTCCGGCCGCATTCGGCCGAGGAGGTCGCCTTCCTCGCCGACTACGCGGCGGGCGTCAGCCCCAACAACGGCGGCGTGACGTACGGCGACCTGGAGCACGCGCCGATGGTGCTGCTGGTCGGGCTGGAGCCGGAGGAGGAGGCCCCCACGGTCTTCCTGCGGCTACGCAAGGGCGCCCGCAAGCACGGCCTGGCCGTGTTCAGCGTCCAGTCGTTCGGCTCGCCCGCCGTCACGAAGACCAACGGCACGCTGGTCCCGGCCGCGCCGGGCACCGAGGCGGAGCTGCTGACCGCGCTGGCCGGCGACGCGCCGGTCGAACTCGCCGCGGCGGAGGCGGCCCGTACC
>JBAUUM010000802.1:0-8091 GCA_049582705.1 Actinocatenispora sp. | reverse complement strand
GCGTCACGCCGCGCAGGGTGGGCGCGCCCGCCGGCCCGTCGGCGACCGCGTTCTCCCGCTCGTCGGCGAAGCCGGCCAGCTGAAGCTGCATCTCCTTGAGACTGCAGAGCCGTGCGCCGCGACTGGGCATCGGGCGCTCCCCCTTGCGCAGGCGCTCCACCAGGTGCACCGCGGATTCCGGGGTGGCCTCGTCGACGGCGAAGTCGTAGTTGACCGTCACCACCGGCGCGTAGTCGCAGGCGGCCAGGCACTCGGCGTGCTCCAGCGTGATCGCGCCGTCCTCGGTGGTCTCCTCGTGACCGATGCCGAGGTGCTCGCACAACGCCCGGTACGTCCGGTCGCCGCCCATCATCCCGCACAGCGTGTTGGTGCAGACGCTGACGAGGTGCCGGCCGGACGACCGGCGCTTGTACATGGTGTAGAACGTGGCCACCGCGCCGACCTGCGCGCGGGTGATGCCGAGCGCCTCGGCGCAGAACGCCACGCCCGCGGCGGTCACCTTGCCCTCCACCGACTGCACCAGGTGCAGCAGCGGCAGCAGCGCGGAACGCTCCTTGCCCTCCGGGTAGCGCGCGATGATCTCGCGGGCCCGGTTGCGGACCTGGTCGTCATCCAGCGTCGGCACGGCGCCGGCCTCCGGTTCGTACGACATCAACGATCAACCCCACCCATCACCGGGTCCAGCGAAGCGCCGCCGGCCACGACGTCGGCGAGCAGGCCACCCTCGGAGATCGCGGGCAGCGCCTGCAGGTTCACGAAGCTCGGTTCGCGCAGGTGCACCCGGTACGGTCGGGTGCCACCGTCGGACACCACGTGGCACCCGATCTCGCCGCGCGGCGACTCGATCGCCGAGTACACCTGACCGGCCGGCACCCGGAAGCCCTCGGTGACCAGCTTGAAGTGGTGGATCAGGGCCTCCATCGACTGGCCCATGATCTTCTTGACGTGGGACAGCGAGTTGCCCATCCCGTCGGTGCCGATGGCCAGCTGGGCGGGCCACGCGATCTTCTTGTCGCCCACCATGATCGGACCCGGCTCCAGCCGGTCCATGGCCTGGGTGATGATCTTCAGCGACTCCCAGCACTCCCGCCAGCGCACCAGCCACCGGCCCCACACGTCGGCGGAGGTCTCGGTCGGGACGTCGAAGTCGAACGTCTCGTACCCCAGGTACGGCATCGTCTTGCGCAGGTCCCACGGCAGGCCGGCGGAACGCAGCACCGGGCCGGACACGCCCAGCGACAGGCAGCCCGACACGTCCAGGTAGGCCACGCCCTGCGAGCGCTGGTGGAAGACCGGCTGGCCGTTCATCAGCTTCTCGTACTGGCCGAGCCGGCCCGGCATCACCTTCAGGAACGTCCGGATCGCCTCGACGGCCTCGTCGGTGAAGTCCTGCGCGACGCCGCCGGGGCGTACGTAGGCCATGTTCATCCGCAGGCCGCTGACCAGCTCGAAGATCTCCAGGATCATCTCGCGCTCACGGAACCCGACGATCATCATCGTGGTCGCGCCGAGCTCCATGCCGGTGGTCGCCATCCACACCAGGTGCGAGGCGATCCGGTTGAGCTCCAACATGACCACGCGGATGAGCTCGGCCCGCTCCGGCAGCTCGACGCCGAGCAGCTGCTCGACCGCCATCGCGTACACGGTTTCGTTCGCGACCGGGGACAGGTAGTCGGCCCGGGTGACGAACGTGGAGCCCTGCGTCCAGGTGCGGTACTCCATGTTCTTCTCGATGCCGGTGTGCAGGTAGCCGATCACCGGGCGTACCTCGGTGACGGTCTCGCCCTCCATCTCCAGCACGAGGCGCAGCACACCGTGCGTGGACGGGTGCTGCGGTCCCATGTTGATGACGAGCTTCTCGTGGCTCATCGGATCGTCGGAGCCGACGATCGTGTCCCAGTCGCCACCGGTGACCGTGTAGACCTTGCCCTCGGTGGTGTCCCGCGACGTCGCGGCGTACGGATCCTTCGGCGTGGTCATGCCGCCCCCTCGCTCCGCTCGGACCTGGCGACCGGCCGCTGCTGGTTCGCTCGCTGACGCTCGCTCACTTGTAAGCCCTCCGCTCGTCCGGCGGTGGAATCTCGGCGCCCTTGTACTCGACGGGCACGCCACCCAGCGGGTAGTCCTTGCGCTGCGGGTAGCCCTCCCAGTCGTCCGGCATGAGGATCCGGGTCAGGTTGGGATGGCCGTCGAAGACGACCCCGAACATGTCGTAGGTCTCCCGCTCCTGCCAGTCGACGGTCGGGTAGACGGAGGTCACGGACGGCACGTGCGGGTCCGCGACGGTCACCGCCAGCTCCAGCCGCACCCGCCGCCGGTACGTCATCGACAGCAGGTGGTACGTGACGTGCAGGCGGCGCTTGTCGCCCAGGTAGTCCACGCCGGACAGCGAGCTGCAGAACTCGTAGCGCAGCGACTCGTCGTCACGCATCACCTGGCACACCCGCGCGATGTGCTCGGCGGCGATGTAGAGGGTCAGCTCGCCGCGGTCGACGCTGACCATCTCGACGGCCTCGTCGAACAACGGGTACGCGTGCACCAGAGAGTCGACGGTCTCGTCGAAGTACGAGCCGTACGGCCGCTCGGCCGGCACCGGGAGCGGCTGGCGGCGCAGCAGCCCGCCCATGCCGGAGGTGTCGCCCGAGCCGGTCACCCCGAACATGCCGCGGCCGACCGGTGAACTGGTCGGCGCACCGCCACCGGACGCGACCTCGCCGCGGTCGGCCTTGGCCTGCATCGGGTCGCTGGTCGACGTCTTCAGCGCCACCGGCCGGTCGTCCGGCTCACCCGCGGCGGCGTGGCCGGGACTCACGGTCTCGTCGGCCGGGCCCGCCTTGGCGTCCGCCGCCGACGGCACGTCCTCGCCGGCCGGCTTCGAGTCGGCCGCAGTGGACGGTACCGCCGCGGACGAACCGTGCTGCTCGGCCTCGGTGGGCGTGTGCGCGGAACCGGTCGTCTGCTCGTCGGCCGAGCCCTGGCGACGCTCCTCGTCCCCGGAGTGGGGAAGTTTCTCGTCAGCCACCGACTACCCCTTCCACCGGTCGCGTACCACGGGCGCCGCGTCCTTGTTGTCGTGCATCCAGTTCTCGATGCGCAGCTGCTCCTCGCGGCCCTCGGCTGCGGCGTCGACCCACTGCTTGCGCTTGGCCTTGTTGTGCCGGTAGCTGGACGGCATCGTGCCCGGCCGGACCACCGGCGGGGCCTCCCGCGCGGCCTGCTCGGCCAGCGCCACGCGGCGCTTCTCGCCGAGCGGCTCGACGGAGATCTTCTCGTGCAGCTTGAGGATCGCGTCGAGCAGCATCTCGGGGCGCGGCGGGCAACCCGGCAGGTACATGTCCACCGGCACGACGTGGTCGACGCCCTGCACGATCGCGTAGTTGTTGAACATGCCGCCGGAGCTGGCGCACACGCCCATCGACAGGACCCACTTCGGGTCGGCCATCTGGTCGTAGATGCGGCGCAGTACCGGGGCCATCTTCTGGCTCACCCGGCCGGCCACGATCATCAGGTCGGCCTGCCGGGGCGAGGCGCGGAACACCTCCATGCCCCAACGGCCGGTGTCGTACCGGGCCGCACCGGTGGTCATCATCTCGATCGCGCAGCAGGCCAGCCCGAACTGTGCCGGCCACATCGACATCCGCCGTGCCGTGTTCACCAGCTTCTCGACCTGGACCAGCAGGATGCCCGGGAGGTTCTCTTCCAGACCCATGGCTTCACACGCCCCTTCTCAGTCCCAGTCCAGCCCGCCGCGACGCCACACATAGGCGTACGCGATGAACACCGTGACGATGAACAGCAGCATCTCGACGAACCCGAAGGTGCCGAGCTTGTCGAACGAGACGGCCCACGGATAGAGGAAGATGATCTCGATGTCGAAGATGATGAACAACATCGCCGTCAGGTAGTACTTGATCGGGAAACGGCCCGTCGGCGCGGGCGCCGGCTCGATCCCGCATTCGTAGGCCTCCAACTTGGCCCGGTTGTAGCGCTTGGGTCCGACCAGAGGCGCCACGGCGCAGGAGAACAGCGCGAACAGAGCCCCCAGGACCAGCAGTCCCGCAATCGGCACGTACGGCGCGATCGACATCGCCTTTGTCTCCAGTTCCCGGCGCGCCCGCCCGGGCGCGCGCGTCAGCCTTACTCTCTGCGATCGGAAAACCGACTCACCCTATTGCTCGGCGGCTTCCGGCCTGCTAGCGGGGGTCCGTGACGGCGGACCCCCGACGCACTCATTCACGCGGTCATCAGCGGCTCGCACTCCGTACTCATACGGCGGGCGCGATACGCGTCATGGTGTTGATGACCCGGTCCATCGCGTCACCTCCACGAGGGTCGGTGAGATTTGCCAACAGTTTCAGGACAAAGCGCATCAACATCGGGTGTGGCATTCCGTGCCGGGTGCAGAGCTTCATCACCTGCGGATTGCCGATGAGCTTCACGAACCAGCCACCGAGCCGGTAGTAGCCGCCGTACCGGTGGGACAGTTCCCGCGGGTAGTAGCGCAGCGCCCGCTCCCGCGCCGGGCCGGCCGCCCGGGACAATGCGTCCACCGCGATCTCCGCGGCCAGTTCGCCGGACTCCATCGCGTACGCGATGCCCTCGCCGTTGAACGGGTTGACCATGCCGCCGGAGTCGCCGACCAGCATCACGCCGCGGGTGTAGTGCGGCACCCGGTTGAAGCCCATCGGCAGCGCGGCACCCCGGATCGGACCGTCCGCGTACTTCTCGTCGTTCATGGTCCACTCGTCGGGCATGCTGGCCAGCCAGTCCGTCAGCATCTGCCGGTAGTTGGCCTGCCCGAAGCTGCCGGACGAGTTGAGCACGCCGAGCCCGACGTTGACCCGCCCGTCGCCCAGACCGAAGATCCACCCGTACCCGGGGAGCAGGTTGTCCTGACCGGTGCGGCCGTCCCGAAGCTCCAGCCACGACTCCAGGTAGTCGTCGTTCGTGCGGGCCTCGCTGCGGTAGTAGCGACGCACCGCGACGCCGATCGGCCGGTCCTCGCGCTTGGCGATGCCCAGCGACAGAGCGAACCGGCTGGACACGCCGTCCGCGGCCAGCACCAGCGGGGCACGGTACTCGGCCGGCTGCTTGTCCGGGCCTACCGTGGCGGTGACCCCGACGACCCGGCCGGCCGTGTCGGTGATCGGCCCACCGACGTTCGTGTTGGTCTGCAACTGGACCCCGGCACTGACCGCGCGCTCGGAGAGCAGCTCGTCGAAGTCGAGTCGGGTGCGGGTCAGCCCGAAGTCGGGGTAGGTGGCCAGGTCCGGCCAGTCGAGTTCCAGCCGGATGCCGCCACCGACGACCCGCAGGCCGCGGTTGCGCAGCCACCCGGGCGCGTTGATGTCGACGCCCATCTTGATCAGCTGCTTGACCGACCGGGGCGTCATCCCGTCGCCGCAGACCTTCTCGCGCGGGAACTCGGTCTTCTCCAACTGGAGGACGTCGAGCCCGTGCTGGGCCAGGTAGTACGCCGCGGCCGAGCCGCCCGGGCCCGCCCCGACCACGATGACGTCGGCGTCGCCGCGCAGGGCCGGGGCCGCGTTCTTCGCGGCGGTGGGCGTCGTGCGTGGCGTGCTGCTCTTGCCGGCGGCCGCGGTCTTGCGGGAGGCGCCGCTACGCCGGGGCGCGCTGTCCTTGCCGGCGGCACCGTCCTTGCCGGCGGCGGATGCGCTGGCGGCGCGAGCGCTGTCGGCCGAGCCGACGTCGCTGGTGGAGCCGCCGGCGGAGCCAGCGTTCGCGGCTGAGCCGCTGGCACTCTCCCGGGCGTTGGCCCGGACACTGTCAGAGTCGGTCACGGCGACCTCTCAAAACGATCGATGGGGCGATCGGGCTGCTTGTGAAGACTTTCACGAGCGCCGATATGGAGTCTAGGACGCAGCATGGAGCCGCAGCCGGTTAGGTGCGCCTAACTACCACCCCGAAAATGATCATTACCTGCGGTTCCAGGAGGCCGATAACCGACATGCCTGCGATTTCTCCCAATCGGCCCCGTGTTCCACGATGTCATCACTGCCCGGACGGCCGGACACCGGTACCGGAGTCGGGAGGAAGCGCGGCGCGGCGTCCCGGTCAGCGCCGGACGGCGCGGTGCAGGGCCACGATGCCGCCCGACAGGTTCCGCCATCCCACCTGGTCCCAACCGGCCGCACCGATCCGGCCGGCGAGCATCGCCTGGTCCGGCCATGCCTGGATCGACTCGGCCAGGTAGACGTACGCGTCCGGATTCGACGAGACCCGTCGGGCCACCCGTGGCAAGGCGCCCATGAGGTACTCCTCGTACACGGTGCGGAACGGACGGAAGGTCGGGTGGCTGAACTCGCAGACCACCAGTCGACCCCCGGGCCTGGTGACCCGGGCGAGTTCGGCCAACGCAAGGTCGATGTCGGCCACGTTGCGCAGGCCGAACGAGATGGTCGCGGCGTCGAAGCTGCCGGTCGCGAACGGCAACGCCATCGCGTCCGCCGCCAGCAACGGCACCGTGCGTCCCCGCTCGCGGCCGCGCCGCAACATGCCGAGCGAGAAGTCGGCCGCGACCACCCGCGCGCCCGAGCGGGCCAGCTCCACCGAGGACACCCCGGTGCCGGCCGCGAGGTCCAGGCACCGGTCGCCCGGGCCGAGCCGCAGCGCCCGACGGGTGGCCTGCCGCCACAGCCGGTCCTGGCCGAACGAGAGCACTGTGTTGGTCAGGTCGTACCGGTCCGCCACACCGTCGAACATCGCCGCCACCTCGCGCGGCTTCTTGTCCAGGGTGGCACGGCCTCTCTGTTGCTCGCTCACGTCCCACACTCTCGCAGACCGGGGACGTGCCCCCACCCGGCGGCCTGACGGACGGCGTCGCGGCGGCCCGTGCGCAGGGCGCCGGCGGCACCGTCATGGACGGATCCACCGCCCGTCAGTGCGATGCCGACGACGGAACCGGAAGTCGGTGCCCGTCCAACTGGGTCAGCGTCAGCAGTGCGAGCGAGTCCGTCCAGGCCAGCGGCGCCACCGAGGCCGGGTAGCCCTCCTCGGTGATCTGTTCGGGCAGGGCGCCGAGCACCGTACGGTGCTCGTGGAGCCACGCCACGCACGCCCGGGCCCGGGCGTGGTCCGCGACCGGTCCCGCGCCCGACCAGGCAAGGGCGAAGAACATCGTCTCGGGTGTCCACGTGGTGGTGTGGGTCCAGGCCTCCCCGGGCACCACGCCGCCGTTCGGCCGCCGCAGCACGTCGAAGCTGTGTCGCAGCCGTGCCGGCAGTCCGTCCGGGGCGTCGGTGAACGGCGCGGCCATGAATCCGACGGCGGAGTCCAGCCCACTGCCGTCGACCACGGTCCGTTGGTAACCGTTGCGTCCGAACGTCGCCTGGATTCCGTCGGACAGCCGGTCCGCGGCCCGGTGCCACCGGTGCGCCTCGTCCCGGTCGCCGTAGCGGCGGGCCAGGTCGGCGCTGGCCCGCAGCCCGGCCAGCAGTGGCGCCGCGGTGCCGAGGTTCGGCGCGTCGGTGGCCGACTCCCAGTAGTCGGGGCTCGCCGGTGGCAGACCGTCCGCGTCGAGGCTGCCGGCGGCGTAGTCGGCGGCCCTGCGGACCATCGGGTACAGCTCCCGGACCTGCTCGTGGTGACCGTGCGCGGCCTGCGCGTACTGCCAGACGGCCCAGGGCACCCAGCCGTCGGCGTCGAGCTGCCAGTGCCGGTCGTCCGGCGGACCGGCGCCGTCCAGGGTCGTACGCGCGTCCCAGGTGCCGTCCGGCCGCTGGGTGCCCGCGTTGAACCGCAGGATCCGGTACGCCTCGGCCAGGTGCCCGGTGTGCGCGAACGCCGCCGCCACGAAACTCGCGTCCCGCGGCCAGGAGTATGCCCAGATGCCGTACCAGGCGGCCGCCACGGCACCGTTGCGTTGGGTGAGAAGCCGCAGGTCGAGCAGCGCGCGGCTGCTCATCTCGCGGTCCGCCGCCGTGTCGCCGGGGATGCGTCCCGCGGCGAGCCACTCGCGGCTGTCCCGGACCGCGGCTGCGGCGTGCGGGTCGTCCGCCGGCACCGTGACCGGTTCGCTCCCACCGGCCGGCAGGTAGCGGAGCCGACCGTCGGGCAACTCCAGCACGGAGC
>JBAUUM010000801.1:0-1734 GCA_049582705.1 Actinocatenispora sp. | reverse complement strand
GCCCGGGGGTGAACCCGCCGGGTCGGCCCGCCCGCGTCCGGCGAGCCGGTGGGGAACGGTCCCGGCGCGCTGGCTACGCTCGCCGGGAAGGGTCCACCCGGGCGGCAGCCGTCCGGGGAGTGGGCCCACCGACCGACCGCAGCGTCGCGGCTGGCCAGCCAGCAACCGGACGGCGCCGTGCAGGGTGACCGCCAGCCGACCGGAACGGGTACACGCACACGAGGAGCGAGGCTACGTGGCAACCATCGAGGGCATCGTCGCGAGGGAAATTCTCGACTCGCGGGGCAACCCGACGGTCGAGGTGGAGGTCGGGCTCGACGACGGCACGGTGGCGCGGGCGGCGGTACCGTCCGGCGCGTCCACCGGTCAGTTCGAGGCGCTGGAACTGCGCGACGGGGACAAGGGCCGGTTCGGCGGTAAGGGCGTGGAGCACGCCGTCGCCAACGTGTCCGAGATCATCCAGCGTGAACTGGTCGGCAACGAGGTCTCCGAGCAGCGGCTCATCGACCAGCTCATGCTCGACCTGGACGGCACGCCGGACAAGAGCAAGCTGGGCGCCAACGCCATCCTGGGCGTCTCGCTGGCGGTGGCCCGCGCCGCCGCCGACTCGGTGGGGCTGCCGTTCTTCCGGTACCTGGGCGGCCCGAACGCGCACCTGCTGCCGGTGCCGATGATGAACATCCTGAACGGCGGCGCGCACGCGGACTCCAACGTCGACATCCAGGAGTTCATGATCGCGCCGATCGGGGCGACGACGTTCCGCGAGGCGGTGCGCTGGGGTGCGGAGACGTACCACGCGCTGAAGGGCGTGCTGAAGAGCCGGGGTCTCAGCACCGGCCTGGGCGACGAGGGCGGTTTCGCTCCCGACCTGGACTCCAACCGGGCGGCACTCGACCTGATCGCGGAGGCCGTGGAGGCCGCCGGCTTCCGGCTCGGTACGGACATCGCGTTCGCGTTGGACGCCGCGGCCACCGAGTTCCACTCGGGCGGCGCGTACCAGTTCGAGGGCGTCGCGAAGACCGCCGAGCAGATGAGCGAGTACTACGCGGGCCTGCTGGACGCGTACCCGCTGGTGTCGATCGAGGACCCGCTGGCCGAGGAGGACTGGGCCGGTTGGCGGCACCTCACCGACCAGGTCGGGCACCGGGTGCAGATCGTCGGTGACGACCTGTTCGTCACCAACCCGGAGCGGATCGCGCGCGGCATCAACGACGGCGCGGCGAACGCGGTACTGGTCAAGGTGAACCAGATCGGCTCGCTGACCGAGACGTTCGACGCGGTGGAGCTGTCGCACCGCAACGGCTACCGCACCATGATCAGCCACCGGTCCGGCGAGACCGAGGACACCTCGATCGCCGACCTGGCCGTCGCCACCGGCGCCGGCCAGCTCAAGACCGGCGCACCGGCGCGGTCCGAGCGGGTGGCCAAGTACAACCAGCTGATGCGGATCGAGGAGGAACTGGACGACGCCGCGCGCTACGCGGGCGCGGACGCCTTCCCCCGGTTCGGTCACTGACGGAGCACGAGGCTCGGCACACCGTCCGCCATCCGTGCGGCGACACCCGATCGGCGTGTCGCCGTACGGCGGCGGGCCGGCTGGGTGACGGTGGCGGCAGCGGTGGGTACGGCGGCGGGAGGAGACGGTGATGGCGCAGCGTGGCCGGTCGGGTACCGGCAACGGCCCCGGGCGGGACCTCGCCCGTGGCCGGCGGTCCACGGCGTCCGGGGCCGCGT
>JBAUUM010000800.1:0-7139 GCA_049582705.1 Actinocatenispora sp. | reverse complement strand
CGCCACCGGGACCGGTACGGCGCTCGGGTCGGCCGACGCTAGGCGTTGTAGCCGGGCCCCGGGTCCAGGTCGATCACCGGGCGCCCGGGCGGCACGATCGAGTGCTGCCGGCTGGGCAGGAAGTGCTGGTCGGCGGAGAGGCCCGGCACCGGGCTGCCCGGCCGGAGCACGTCACCGTGCTTGAACACGTACTCGGCCATCTCGAACAGCACCTCGCTGAGCCGGTTGGTGTCCAGGCGGCGCGACTGGCACTGGAGGTCCGGCAGGCCCAGGGCGTGCAGGCCCAGGGTGTCGGTCACGGTGACCGTCGGGTCGTTGACCGACCGGAACATCCGTACGTTGATCACCCCGCTGAGCGGGTGCGACACCAGCGCGCCGGGTGGCAGCGCCTGCCGGCTCGCCGGCCACCAGGTGGCCAGCGGGCGGGCCAGCGCGATCGTCGCGTCGATGGTGGCCCGGAAGGCCTGTACGCGCTCGGGGCAGTCCCGCCGCCGGCCGATCAGCTGGGTGACGGTGATCAGGTACTGGCACCGGTCCAGCGTCGCGCCGGCGTCCGGCCAGTCCCAGGACTGGCTGAGATCCCGCTCGTCCCGGTCGTGGGCGGAGAGGATGTCGAACCCGACCGCGTGGATCAGGTGACCGCCGGGCGTGGTCGCCTCGGTCAGCGGGCTGGCATCGGGTGCCAGGCCGAGGATGTCGGCGGGATCGGGCCGGGCTCTCGTCGGGTCCATCCGCTCGTGTCTGAGCAGCAGGTTGCTCGGACCTGACCACACCAGCTGCGTACCGGGGAAAGCTGACCGAATGCGAAGCGTCAGTGCCCGAGCGTTGATGTTGGGGAGGTCCGGGTAGCAGAGGTCGACTGTGAGCGTCAGTGCAGGCTCCGGGGGGTGGGCCACCTGCCACATCTTGTCACGAGATCCGGCCCGTGCGAACCCGGTGCCGGACGGATTCGCCGGATCCGGCTACCGGGTTCGGATCAGAAGCCCACGCATGGTGCAGTACCGGACCTGCCCGTGATCACTGCGGGACGTTCCGTGACTAACTAGTGTCCTGCCGTCAGCGACCCTTCGGATGCCAGACGGTCTTGGTCTCCAGGAACGCCGTGAGCCGCCCGGTGCCCGGGTCGGCCCGCCAGTCCGGCGGCCCGGCCGGCCGCAGCACGCGCTTCAGGTTCTCCGCCGCCACCCGCTCCCACTCGGTGGCCAGCGTCGGGTCGGTCACCCCGGCCAGGTCGAGCGCGTTGACGTCGGCATGACCCGCGAGCCACGGAGCCGTCTCGGCGGGCCGGCCGGTCAGCAGGTTGACGACACCACCGGGCAGGTCGGAGGTGGCCAGCACCTCCGCCAGGCTGATCGCCGGCAACGGGTGCTCCTCCGCGGCCAGTACGACCACCGTGTTCCCGGTGACGATGGCCGGCGCGATCACCGACACCAGCCCCAGCAGCGCGGAGTCCACCGGCCCGGTCGGGGCGACGATGCCGACCACACCGGTCGGTTCCGGTGCGGACAGGTTGAAGTACGGCCCGGCGACCGGGTTGGCGTTGCCGCGCACCTGCGCGACCTTGTCCGACCAGCCGGCGTACCAGACCCAGCGGTCGATCGCCGCGTCCACAAGCGACAGTGCGCGCTCGGTGCCGTGGCCCTCACCGGCCGCGAGTTCGGTGGCGAACGCCTCCCGCCGACCCTCCAGCATCTCGGCGATCCGGTACAGGATCTGGCCCCGGTTGTACGCCGTGGCACCGGCCCAGCCGCCGAACGCCTTCCGGGCCGCCTGCACCGCGTCCCGGACGTCCTTGCGGGACGCCAACGCGGCGTTGGCCAGGAACGCGCCGTCCGATCCGTGCACCTGGTAGGACCTGCCCGACTCGCTGCGCGGGAACTTCCCGCCGATGAACAGCTTGTACGTCTTACGCACCCCCAGCCGTACCGGGGCCGTGGGCCGCGGTGCCGTGCTCTCGGCGGTCCGGGTGTCGGCGTCGCCGTCGGACCGTGCCGCCGCGGTGCCGGGCTGCGCGGACTCCGACTTCGGCGAGGCCGACTTCGCGCCGGCGGTCCCCGACTTCGCGGCGTCCGACTTCGCTGCGTCCGACTTCGCGCCGCCGGCCCTGCCCGACTTCGACGCGCCCTTCTTCGGCGAGGTCTGCTCAGTGCTCAAGGTATGCCTCCAGGCCATGCCGGCCGCCCTCGCGGCCGTAGCCGGACTCCTGGTAGCCGCCGAACGGGCTCGTCGGATCGAACTTGTTGAACGTGTTGGCCCACACCACGCCCGCGCGCAGCTTGTCCGCCATCCAGAGGATCCGGGAACCCTTCTCCGTCCAGATGCCCGCCGACAGGCCGTACGGCGTGTTGTTGGCCTTCTCCACCGCCTCCTCGGGCGTGCGGAACGTCAGCACCGACAGCACCGGGCCGAAGATCTCCTCACGGGCGATCCGGTGCGCCTGCGAGACCCCGGTGAACACCGTCGGCGCGAACCAGAAACCGCGGTCCGGCAGCGGACACGGCGCGCTCCACCGGGCGGCGCCCTCCTGCTCGCCGATCTCCGACAGGGCGCGGATCTTCGCCAGCTGCTCCGCCGAGTTGATGGCGCCCACGTCGGTGTTCTTGTCCAGTGGGTCGCCGACCCGCAGCTGCGCCATCCGGCGCTTCAACCGCATCAGCAGGTCCTCGGACACCGACTCCTGCACCAGCAGCCGGGAACCCGCGCAGCACACGTGGCCCTGGTTGAAGAAGATGCCGTTCACGATGCCCTCGACGGCCTGGTCGAGCGCCGCGTCCTCGAACACCACGTTGGCGGCCTTGCCACCCAGTTCCAGGGTGAGCGTCTTGCGGGTGCCCGCGACCGAGCGGGCGATCTGCCGCCCGACGTCGGTCGACCCGGTGAACGCCACCTTGTCGATGTCGGTGTGCTCGACGAGCGCCCGGCCCGTGTCACCGGCACCGGTGACGATGTTGACCACACCCGGCGGCAGGTCCGCCTGCTGGCAGATCTCCGCGAAGACGAGCGCGGTCAGCGGCGTGGTCTCCGCCGGCTTCAGTACGACGGTGTTGCCGGTGGCCAGCGCGGGCGCGATCTTCCATGCCAGCATCAGCATCGGGAAGTTCCACGGGATGACCTGCCCGGCCACGCCCAGCGGCTGCGGGTCCGACCCGAAGCCGGCGTGGTTGAGCTTGTCCGCCCAGCCCGCGTAGTAGAAGAAGTGCGCGGCGACCAGCGGGATGTCCACGTCACGGGACTCCCGGATCGGCTTGCCGTTGTCGATCGACTCCAGCACGGCCAGCTCGCGGGCCCGCTCCTTGATGATCCGGGCGATCCGGTACAGGTACTTGGCCCGCTCGGCGCCCGGCATCGGCCCCCAGACCCGCTCGTACGCCCGGCGGGCCGCGGCCACCGCCCGGTCGACGTCGGTCGGCCCGGCGCAGGCGACCTCGGCCAGGACCTCCTCGCTCGCCGGGTCGATGGTCTTCATCGGCTGGCCGTCCACCGAGTCGGTGAACTCACCGTCGATGAACAGGCCGTACTCCGAGCGGATGTCGGCGATCGCCCGCGACTCCGGGGCCGGCGCGTACTCGAAGAGCGTCATCGCGCCACGCTCGCATCGGTGTCGATCAGGGAGCTGCTCCCAACGGATCGGACGGTGACCATGCTCAGTTCTCCTTGATCAACGCGTCAGTCGAGGGTGAAGTAGTTCGGGCCCGAGTAGCGACCGGTGGCCATCTTGGTGCGCTGCATCAGCAGGTCGTTCAGCAGCGACGACGCGCCGAACCGGAACCAGTCCGGGTCCAGCCACGGCTCGCCCGCGGTCTCGTTGACCATCACCAGGTAACGGACCGCGTCCTTGGCGGTGCGGATGCCGCCCGCGGGCTTGACGCCGACCTGCCGGTCGGTCAGGTCCCGGAAGTCGCGGACCGCCTCCAGCATCACCAGCGTCACCGGCATCGTGGCGGCCGGGGCCACCTTGCCCGTCGAGGTCTTGATGAAGTCGGCGCCGGCCAGCATCGCCAGCCACGAGGCCCGCCGCACGTTGTCGTACGTGGCCAGCTCGCCGGTCTCCAGGATCACCTTGAGGTGCGCCGACCCGCTGGCCTGCTTGATCGCCACGATCTGGTCGAACACCTCGGCGTACCGGCCGGCCAGGAAGGCGCCCCGGTCGATCACCATGTCGACCTCGTCGGCGCCGGCCGCCACCGCCGCCCGGACGTCGTCCAGCTTGATCGGCAGCGGGATCTGCCCGGCCGGGAAGGCGCTCGCCACGCTCGCCACGTGCACCCCGGAGCCGCGCAGCTCGGCGACCGCGGTCGGCACCATGGTCGGGTACACGCAGACCGCCGCCACCGACGGGCAGCTCGGGTCGGCCGGGTCGGGACGCTGCGCCTTGGCGCACAGCGCGCGCACCTTCCCGGGGGTGTCCGCCCCCTCCAGGGTGGTCAGGTCGACCATCCGGACCGCGAGGTCGAGCGCCCACTTCTTCGCGGTCGTCTTGATCGACCGGCTGGCCAGCATCGCGGCCCGTTGCTCCGCGCCGACCTGGTCGACGCCGGGGAGCCCGTGCAGGAAGGTACGGAGCGCGCCCTGCGAACTCGCCACCTCGAGGGCGAGTTTCTGGGTGCGGTCCACTGGCGCGGTAGCCGTCATGCCGCAGAGTCTACGGCTCCCGCCGCGGGGCGCTGTCCGCCCCGGACCCGCCCCCAGGCGCGCCCCCAGGCCCGGGCGCGAGCCCGGCCCGGCGCGGGTCGGTGGCGTGGCAGACCGGGACGGAGGTCGAGGTGCACGGCCTGCCCGGCCCGCGGCGTACGGGTACGTTGTGGCCGTGGACATGACCGTGGTTGATCACCCCCTGGCCGCCGCCCGACTGACCGTGATGCGGAACGCGCAGACCGAGTCGGACTCGTTCCGTGCGGCGCTGCGCGAACTGACCACGATGCTGGCGTACGAGGCGACCCGGGACCTTCCGGTGGAGCGCTTCCGGTTCAACACCCCCGTCGCCGAGACCGAGGGAGTACGCGTCGCGACCCCTCCGCTGCTGGTGCCGGTGCTGCGGGCGGGACTGGGCATGGCCGAGGCCGCGCTGGGGCTGCTGCCCGAGTCGTCGATGGGTTTCGTCGGCCTCGCCCGCGACGAGAAGACCTTCGAGCCGCGCGCGTACCTGGAGTCGCTGCCCGCGGACCTGACCGACCGGCCGGTGATCGTACTGGACCCGATGCTGGCCACCGGCGGCTCGTTGGTGCACTGCTGCAAGGTCATCGCGGACCGCGGCTGCACCGACATCACCGTGATCTGCGTGCTCGCCGCGCCGGAGGGCGTCGAACGGCTCCGGGACAGCGGCCTGCCGGTCCGGCTGATCACCGCGTCGGTGGACGAGCAGCTCAACGACCAGCGGTTCATCGTGCCTGGCCTCGGCGACGCGGGCGACCGCCAGTTCGGTGGCATGCCCCGCTTCGGCCGCTGACCGCCGCCCCCGCCGCACCACACCCAACACCTCTTGGCATTTTCCCGTTTTCTACGTTATGTCCGACCTGATGAAACGTAGAAAACGGGAAAATGCATAAGCGGGCGTGAGTGAAACATGCATTTGCCCCCTTTGTAACTTCCCACGAAAGGGACTTTACGTACTTTCGGGGAAAATGAACCCCGGGGGCAGGCTGCGAGCTGAACCGGCGGCATCGGTGGATGCGGGCGATGCACGGTCGTGGAACGGGGCGCGGTCTCCGGTCGTACCGGCGCCCACCAGGTGGCGGGCGCCGGTACTGCGGTGTGGCTGGTGACCGAGGGGCTAGAGGCCGAGGGGCTAGAGGCCGAGCGCGGCGGCGATCTCGGCGCGCAGGGTGGCCAGCGCCTCGGCGGACCGGCCCGGGCCGGCGTCGGCCGGCACCACGACCTCCAGGTACGCCTTGAGCTTCGGCTCGGTGCCGGACGGGCGGACCACCACCCGCAGGCCCTCCGCGGTCAGCGTCACCACGTCGGCCTCGGGCAGCCGGTCGGTGGCGGTCACCGCTCGGTCGAGCAGCGTGCCCGGTGGCGTGGCGCGGATCCGGGCCATCATGGTGCCGATCTCGGACAGGTCGCTCACCCGTACCGAGAGCTGGTCGGTGCCGTAGCGCCCGAACTCGGCGGCCAGCTCCGCCAGCCGGTCGACCAGGGTGCGGCCCTCGGTCCGCAGCTCGGCGGCGAGCTCCGCGACCAGCAGGGCCGCGGTGATGCCGTCCTTGTCGCGCACCAGGTCGGGGGCGACCGCGTAGCCGAGCGCCTCCTCGTAGCCGAACGCCAGGTCCGCGTCGGTCTCCTCGCTGGCCCGCACGATCCACTTGAAGCCGGTGAGGGTCTCGGCGCAGGCCACGCCGCGGCTGGTGGCCAGGGCGCGCAGCAGGGTGCTGGACACGATGGTGGTGGCGTACAGGCCGGGCACGCCGCGGCGCATCAGGTGGTCCGCGAGCAGCACACCGACCTCGTCGCCGCGCAGCATCCGCCAGCCCTCCGGCTGGTCGGCCGGCATGTCCAGGGCCGGATCGGGCACCGCGACCGCGCACCGGTCGGCGTCCGGGTCGTTGGCGATGACCAGGTCGGCGCCCGTGGCGGCGCCCAGCCCGACGGCCAGGTCGATCGCGCCCGGCTCCTCCGGGTTGGGGAACGACACGGTGGGGAAGCTCGGGTCCGGTTCGGCCTGCTCGGGCACCACGGCGGGCGCGGCGAAACCGGCCAGCCGGAACGCCTCGGTCAGCACCCGCGCCCCGACCCCGTGCAGCGGCGTGTACGCGACGGCGAGCTGGCGTGGCCCGTCCGGCCGCACCACGGCGGTCGCGCCGGCCAGGTACTCCTTGACCAGGCTGTCGTCCAGTACCTCACCGGCCGGGCCGAGCGGGACGGCGGTCAGCGAACCGACGGACCGGATGGCGGCCTCGATGCCGGTGTCGGCGGGCGGCACGATCTGCGCGCCGGCGCCGTGCCGGCCGCCGAGCTGGGCGCCCAGGTAGACCTTGTAACCGTTGTCCTGCGGCGGGTTGTGGCTCGCGGTGACCATCACGCCGGCGACGCAGTCGAGGTCGCGGATCGCGAAGGCGAGCAGTGGTGTGGGCAAGGGACGCGGCAGGACGAAGGCCTTCATCCCGGCCCCGGTCATCACCTCCGCGGTGTCGCGGGGGAAG
>JBAUUM010000799.1:0-4021 GCA_049582705.1 Actinocatenispora sp. | reverse complement strand
CCGCCGAGCCGGGCGCGAGCGGTACGGGCAGGTAGGAAACGGGCAGCGACCCGGAAGCGGCCAGTGGCACACGGCGCTGAGGCCAAATCGGAATGTTGTCGGACCCACACGAGATGACGCCGAATCACTCCGCAGCGTGGCCCCCTACCTGGAAAAACGACCCCCGCCGAGCCTGCCGCCGTTGCTTACCGTGAAGTAGGGTGTGGCTCCCTGTGGATCATCCCTCGTACGTTCGGACTACCGATACGCCCACCAATCGGGCAGACTCGGGCCTGTAACGCGTGAGGGAAGGTCAGGGGTCAGTGTCCGAACAGTCAGGTCAGTCAGATTCCGGGTCGACCTCGACCGGCGCCTCCGCGCTGTCGACCCGGGAGCACGACGACCGGCCGGCCACCTACCGCGAGATCTTCGGCGTCCGGGAGTACCGCGCGATCTTCGCCGCCGGCGGCCTGTCCTCGGTCGGCGACTACCTCGGCAAGGTCGCGCTCGCGGCGCTGATGTACCAGCTCACCCACTCGGTGCTGGCCTCCGCGGCCAGCCTGGCCATCACGTTCCTGCCGTGGCTGACCGGCGCCCCGTTCCTGGTCGCGCTCGCCGAGCGCTACCCGTACCGACGGGTCATGCTCGGCTGTGACATCGCGCGGATGGCGCTGGTGGCGCTCGCCGCGATTCCCGGCATCCCCATCGCGCTGCTGCCGGTGCTGATGTTCGCGGCGGCCATGCTGACCCCGCCGTTCGACTCGAGCCGCTCGGCGCTGCTGCCACTGGTGCTGACCGGCGACCGGTTCGTACTGGGGCTGTCCCTCAACGGCATCACCACCCAGGCCACCCAGGTGGGTGGCTACGCGCTGGGCGGTGCCATCTCGGCGATCAACCCCCGGCTGGCCCTTCTCATCGACGCGGCCACCTTCGGCCTGTCGGCGCTGCTGATCGCCGCCTACGTCGTCGCGCGGCCGGCGATCACCAGCAGCGAGCCGCGCCGCCGGCTGCTGCGGGAGACCGCGGAGGGCTTCTCCGTGGTGTTCGGCAGCCGCGTGCTGCGCTCGATCGCGGTCGTGATCCTGTCCGGCGCCGCGTTCGCCGTACTGCCGGAGGGCCTCGCCGCCGGATGGGCGCACCAGTTGCACGGCGGGTCCGTGACCCAGGGCCTGATCATGGCGTCCAGCCCGGTCGGTGTGGTGATCGGTGGCGTGGTGATCGGCCGGCTGATGCCGCCCCGGCAGCGCCGCAAGATGATCCGACCGTTGGCCATGCTGGTGCCGCTGTCCCTGGTGGGTGCCTTGTTCAATCCGCCGCTGCCGGTGGTGATGGCGCTGACCGCGCTGACCGGGTTCGCGATGTCGGTGATCCTGCCGGCGAACGGGCTGTTCGTGCAGGTGCTCCCGCACGGCTACCGGGCCCGTGCGTTCGGCGTCATGCAGGGCGGCCTGCAACTCGTCCAGGGCGCCGTGATGATCCTGGGCGGTGAGGTCGCCGAGGAGCTTCTCGGGGTGTCCCGGACGGTCGGGTTGTGGGCGCTGATCGGGGTGGCCCTGATGGCCGCGATCGCCGCCATGTGGCCCAGTTCGGAGGCCTTCGACCAGGCGATCGAGCGGGCGACGACGCAGAATCTCGCGCGGGCCGCCGGCACGGGTGCCGGCGTGCAGTCCGAGCCGGTGAACGGCAGGGCCACCGAACGGGCGCCGGCCCACCCGCCGGCGCCGGATCTGGTGCCCGATTCCGCTCCGGAGACGATGTCCCGCCCGGTCGCCGAGCACGGCCGGTCCGCCGGGGCGGTACGGCGTACCAGGGCCGACCACAGCCAGGTGTGAGGCGTCTCGCAGCCCTTCCCGCCGTCCTCCCCCGGACCGCTGGCACCATGGAGGGGTGTCCGATCAACCGATGGCGATCACCCCGCGCTCCACGTCCGGGTCCTCCGACGACAGGTCGGTGGTGACGTTCTACGACGCCGTCGGCGGCGCGGAGACGTTCCGGCGACTGGTCGACGTCTTCTACGAGGGCGTCGCGCAGGATCCGGTGCTGCGTCCGCTCTATCCGGAGGAGGACCTCGGTCCGGCCGCCGACCGGCTGCGGATGTTCCTGGAGCAGTACTGGGGCGGCCCGCACACCTACTCCGAGCAGCGCGGGCACCCACGGCTGCGGATGCGGCACAATCCGTTCACGATCGGTGTGCGTGAGCGGGACGCCTGGCTGGCCAGGATGCGGGTGGCGGTGGAGAGTCTGCGACTGCCGACGGAGTACGAGTCCGAATTGTGGACATACCTGGTGCGCGCGGCCGACTTCATGGTCAACTCGGCGGAGTAGTAGGCACCGATGTTCCGGTATGCGGCGGTGACCCGTCGTGCGCCGTACATTTGAACGTTCAAATCCCCCCGAAGGAGAGCAATGAGCGCGCACTCCCCCCATGCCTCCCCACCGGACCCGGACTGGTGGCGCGACGCCGTCTTCTACCAGATCTACCCACGCAGCTTCGCCGACTCCAACGGTGACGGCATCGGCGACCTCGACGGCATCCGCGGCAAGCTCGACTACCTGGCGGCCCTCGGCGTCGACGCGCTGTGGCTCAGCCCGTTCTTCACCTCGCCGCAGGCCGACCACGGCTACGACGTGGCCGACCCGCGCGACGTCGACCCCATGTTCGGTGACCTCGCCGCCTTCGACCAGCTGGTCGCCGAGGCACACGAGCGCGGCATCAAGGTGACCATCGACCTGGTGCCCAACCACTCCTCCGACGAGCACGAGTGGTTCCAGCAGGCCCTGCGGGCCGCGCCGGGCAGCGCCGAGCGGGAACGGTACGTCTTCCGCGACGGCCGCGGCCCCGGCGGTGACGAGCCGCCGAACAACTGGCCGGCGGCCTTCGGCGGCCCCGCCTGGCACCGGGTCACCGAGGCCGACGGCACGCCCGGACAGTGGTATCTGCACCTGTTCGACCCCAAGCAGCCCGACCTGAACTGGGAGAACCCGGAGGTCTGGGCCGACCTCGAGACCACCCTGCGGTTCTGGCTGGACCGCGGCGTCGACGGGTACCGGATCGACGTGGCGCACGGGATGGCCAAGCCGGAGGGCCTGCCCGATCTGGACGAGCGGACGCTGAGCATCGTGACCGGCGAGTCCGCCATCGAGCGGATGGGCGAGAAGGTCCGGGACATCCGCTGGGACAACGACACCGTCCACGACATCCACCGGTTCATCCGCAAGGTGCTCGACGACTATCCCGGCTCGATGGCCGTCGGCGAGGTCTGGATCACCGACAACGAGCGGCTGCGCCGCTACCTGCGGCCCGACGAGCTGCACCTGGCGTTCGAGTTCCGGATGGTCAACGCCCGGTTCCGGGCCGACGAGCTGCGCGAGACCATCGAGGACGCGCTGGCCACGGTGGACGGCACCGGCTCGCCGACCACCTGGGTGCTGTCCAACCACGACATCGTCCGGCACGTCACCCGCTACGGCGACGGGCACGTCGGCACCCGGCGCGGCCGGGCCGCCGCCCTGCTGCAGCTGGCCCTGCCCGGCGTCGCGTACCTGTACCAGGGCGACGAGCTGGCGCTGCCGAGCGTCGAACCGCCGGACGAGGCGCTGACCGACCCGACCTGGGAGCGCAGCGGCCACACCCGGCGCGGCCGGGACAACTGCCGGATCCCGATCCCGTGGACGCCGGGAGAGCCGCCGTACGGCTTCTCCGCCGGCGTCGGCGGTACCGGGGAGGCGGGTGTGACACCGGTCGCCACCTGGCTGCCGATGCCCGCCGGCTGGTCCCCGCTCGCGGCCGCCTCGCAGGACGGCGTACCGGGCTCGACCCTGGAGCTCTACCGGGCGGCGCTGCGGCTGCGTGGCGAGCACGGCGGATTCTCCGGTGGCCTGGAGTTCCAGGACGCGCCGCACGGCTGCCTCGCGTTCCGCCGCGAGGGCGGTCTGACCTGCTTCGTCAACACCACCAACACCCCGGTGGCGCTGCCGGCCGGCGAGGTGCTGCTGACCAGCGTGCAGCTGACCGACGACGGTCGGCTGCCCGGCGACGCCG
>JBAUUM010000798.1:0-2628 GCA_049582705.1 Actinocatenispora sp. | reverse complement strand
GCGTACCGGCGTCCAGCGCCCGGCACAGGCAGGCCGCGATCAGCGGCAGGCCGCCGGACAGCGACACGACCGCGTCCACCTGGTCCGGCCGGGTGACGCCGTGGTCGCGGGCGAGGGCGCGTACCGGTCCCGGCGCCCAGGGGGCGAGCCGGACGGTTCGTACGGGGACGTCGGCCCAGCACGGCCAGGTCGTGACGGGGCGGCGACCGGCGACGACCACGACCGTGCCCGGCGGTACGCCGCCGGACCGTTCCCGCGCGGCCACCGCGGCCGGCTCGTTGTCGACGCCGTCGAGCACCAGTACGGGTGGGGCCGTCGGCTCCCGCGTCGCACCGCGGGGACCGCCGGTCGCGTCGGCGTCGGTCAGGTCGGCCAGCAGCCGCGACTTGCCGACCCCGAGCGGACCGCACACGGCGAGCACCCGCGTCGCCCCGGCCGGGCCGGGTCCGCGCAGCAGGGCGGCGAGCTGTCGTCGGGCGGCGCCGTCGCCGGTCACACCGCGGGAATCTACCAACCAGGAGGCCGGTCAGGAGGGCATCGTGAGACACGTTTGAGACTCCGGGCGCACCGGGCGCGGTTACGGTCAATCCACTCGCCCCCAGCTGCAGAAGGAGTATGGAATGTCCACATTGCGTCACGTCCGTACGGGCGCCGCCGTGGTCGTCGCCGGTGCGGCCGCGGTGGTCGGCCTCGCGTCCGCGCCCGCCCAGGCCGGCACGGTGCACCCCGACACCGCGACGAACTGCACGTACGGGCACAACGGCAACGTCATGACGGCGACCTGTACCGACACCGCCGACGGCCAGTGGTACCTGGACCTGACCTGCATGCGGTACGCGGGCAGCCGCATCTACCACGCCAAGGGCACCCTGGTGTTCGGCAGCGGCACCTCGCAGGCGAGCTGCGGCGCCGTCGGTGAGCCGCTCGACAGCGAGATCGTCAACCTGGTCTGAGCCGGCACGCGACCCCACCGGCCCGACACGGTCGGGCCGGTGGGGTCGGGTCGGCGGGGCCCGGATGTGAGGTGGGAACCCCACCGTGGGGGTCGTCGACAACGCGTAGAAGCACGCTGCCACAATGGCGGAGTTGTGACCCCAGAGAACTCGACGGCGCGCGTCAGCTACCCCGGTGACGCCCCCGCCTCCCAGGCCCTTTACGACCGCGCCCGCACCGTGGTGCCGGGCGGGGTGAACTCACCCGTCCGGGCGTTCCAGGCGGTCGGCGGGACGCCCCGGTTCATGGTCCGGGGCGAGGGCCCCTACCTGTTCGACGCGGACGGCCGGCGCTACGTCGACCTGGTCTGCTCGTGGGGGCCGCTGATCCTGGGGCACGCGCACCCGGACGTCGTCGCGGCCGTCACCGAGGCCGCCGCGAAGGGCACCAGTTTCGGCACGCCCACCCCCGGCGAGGTGGATCTGGCCGAGGAGATCGTGGCCCGCAGCCCCGCCGAGCAGGTACGCCTGGTCAACTCCGGCACCGAGGCCGTGATGAGCGCGATCCGGCTGGCCCGCGGATACACCGGGCGGGCGAAGGTGGTCAAGTTCGCCGGCTGTTACCACGGGCACGTCGACGCCCTGCTGGCCGCGGCCGGTTCCGGCGTCGCCACCCTCGCCGAGGCCGCCGAACGCGCCGGCGCGGCGGTACCGGACTCCCCGGGGGTCACCGGCGCGTCCGCCGCGGACACGATCGTCCTGCCGTACAACGACATCGCCGCCGTCGAGGCCGCGTTCGCGGCGCACCCGGACGGCATCGCCTGCGTGATCACCGAGGCCGCCGCCGGCAACATGGGCGTCGTCGCGCCGCGCGACGGGTTCAACCAGCGGCTTGCCGAGCTGGCCCACCGGCACGGCGCGCTGCTGATCGTCGACGAGGTGATGACCGGGTTCCGGGCCGCCCGTGGCGGCTGGTCCGAGCTGGACCCGGCCGACGCCGACCTGTACACGTTCGGCAAGGTCATGGGCGGTGGGCTGCCCACCGCCGCGTTCGGCGGCCGGGCGGACGTGATGGGTCAGCTCGCGCCGGCCGGTCCCGTGTACCAGGCCGGCACCCTGTCCGGGAACCCGCTGGCCTGCGCCGCCGGCCTGGCCACGCTGCGCGGCTGCACCGACGAGCTGTACCAACGGCTGAACGCCACCGCCGGTACCGTCGCGGGGCTCGCCTCCGACGCCCTCACCGCCGCCGGCGTGCCGCACCGGGTGTCCTTCGCCGGCACGCTGTTCAGCGTCTTCTTCACCGACGCGGACGTGCCGGACTTCGCCGCCGCGAAGACCCAGGACACCGCCGGGTACGCCGCGTTCTTCCAGGCCATGCTCGCCGCCGGGGTGTACCTGCCGCCGAGCGCGTTCGAGGTCTGGTTCGTGTCCGGCGCGCACGACGACGCCGCGCTGGGACAGATCGTCGACGCCCTGCCCGCCGCCGCCGAGGCGGCCGCCCGAGCGATCCAGGAGAGCGCGTGAGCCCCAGCCCGGCCAAGCCCGGTACGCAGACCGTGGTGCACCTGCTGCGCCACGGCGAGGTGTACAACCCGGAGAAGATCCTCTACGGCCGGCTGCCCGGCTACCGGCTCTCCGATCGGGGCGTGCGGATGGCCGAGGTGGCCGCCGCCGCCGTCGCCGACCGGGACATCAC
>JBAUUM010000797.1:0-8205 GCA_049582705.1 Actinocatenispora sp. | reverse complement strand
CGCCAGGCTGGGCCGGGCCGATGCGGGGCGCCGGCACGCCGAACGCGCGGTCACGCTGCTGCGCCGGTGGCCGGGCTGGCGCCGGGACGAGGCGGTCGGCCTGCTCTCGGCCCTGAGCGCGGGCGGGCAGCTCACCGCCCGTGAGCGCGAGGTGGTCCGCTGCCTCGCCGACGGGATGACCAACCAGCAGGTGGCCCGGGCGCTCGGCATCTCCGTGCGTACCGTGACCGTCCATGTCTCGAACGTGTTGCGAAAGACGAACTCGGCGTCACGCACCGAGGCGGCGCTGTGGGCGGTGCGGAACGGCCTGGCGACGCGGCCCGCGAGCTGAGTGAGCGGTCAGACAGCCGCCGGCCAGGGGTACCCGGCCGGGACCTGGTGCCCGCTACGGTGGTGTTGCTCCGGGTGTGTGGTGGGTCGCCCGTTCACTCCGCCCGGGGGTGGACGGTGGCGACGGCCCCGACGGATGGGGGAAGATGTAGTTTCCCTACGGCAATGAATTCGGGTCGAACACGCGGCCCGTGAGCGGAGTGGAAGGCGGTCCGCATGTCACCCGAACCTGTTGCCCCGGCCGCGCCCACCCTGGTGAGCGCGGCGCGTGCCCGGCGACGATCATCGTCGGTGCGGCACCCGGTCACCGAACTCCCCAGACTCCGGTGACGCTCGCCGAACGTCGGCCGCCGGATCTCGCCACCCGGGGCACCGACCTTCCGCTGTCGATACTGCTCGTCGAGGACGACCCGGGTGACGCGCTGCTGGTCGAGGAACACCTGCTCGACAGCGGCCTCCGGACGAGCCTGACCGTGGTCCGTTCCCTCACCGAGGCGCTGACGGTGCTGCCGCAGGGCTTCGACTGCGTGCTGCTCGACCTGAACCTGCCCGACACGCAGGGCCTGGAGGGACTGAAGGCGATCCTGCCGGCCGCGCCGCAGTCCGCGGTGCTGGTGCTGACCGGCCTGGCCGACCAGGCCGCCGGCACCGCGGCGGTCGGTCAGGGCGCGCAGGACTACCTGCTCAAGGGCAGGGTGGACGGCCCCTTGCTGGGCTCGGCGATCCGCTACGCGGTGGAACGCCGCCAGTTCGAGCAGACCAGCCGCATCCTGCGGGAGACCGAGCTGCGCGCCCAGGAGAACGCCCGCCTGGAACGGGGCCTGCTGCCCCGCCCGCGGCTGTCCCACCCGGGCCTGGGCATCGTGTCCCGGTACCGGCCGGGCCGCGAACGCGCGCTGCTCGGCGGCGACTTCTACGACGTCGTCCAGGTCGACGAGAACACGATCCACCTGGTCATCGGCGACGTGTGCGGGCACGGCCCGGACGAGGCCGCGCTGGGCGTCCTGCTGCGCAGCGCGTGGCGGGCGCTGGTACTGGCAGGCGTGTCGGGGGTCCGGCTCGCCGAGCTGCTGCAGGAGATCATGGCCGCCGAACGGCCCCGTGAGGAGCTGTACGCGACCGTCTGCACCGTGGTCGTCTCGCTGGACAGCAGGACGGTGCGTACGGTCAGCGCGGCGCACCCGCCGCCGCTGCGGATCATCGACGGGTCCTGCACCCGGCTGCCCTGCGAGCCCGGCTTCGCCATCGGGATGTTCACCGAGTTCGGGGACTGGACCGAACACATCTGGCAGTTGCCCGGGTCCGGTGGCCTGTTGCTTTACACCGACGGGCTGATGGACGCACACTGCGACGACAGCACCCGACGGTGGGGTGTGGACGGGTTGGTCGACCTGGCGGACCGGTTCGCCGATCAGCCACCGGCTGAACTGGTCGAGAAGCTTCTCGACGCGGTGCTCGAGGCCGACGCCGGACGCAACAACGACGATCTGGCGATGCTCTACCTGCATTGGACGGTGTGATGTCGAACGGGTCCACAGGCCCGGTGCGTGCGCAACGCCTCTACCGGCGGGTGAGCATCCAGCGCAGCAGCGAGGTCGGGTTCGGCGCCGCGGCGCTGCTCGCGCTCGTCGCCGCGATCCTGACGGTCGGCGAGATCGTCTCGGCGCCGTCGGGCAGCGCCCGCTGGTACGCGGTGACCGTGCTGGTCGTCCTGATCGTGCTGCTGCTCGTGGTGGTCTCGCTGTTTCTGCTGGTGAACAAGGGGGTGATCCGCCCGCTGGCCAGGCTCGGGGAGGACACCCAACTGGTCGCCGACGGTGACCCCGGCTACCGGGTGCGCGGCTCCGGGTTCGGGGCGCTGACCAGCCTCAGCTCGGACATCGAGGGCATGCGCCGGCGGATCACGCACGAGCTGGACAGCCGGGCGGAGGACCAGCAGACGCTGGAGGAGCAGGCCGAGGAGCTGCGCCGGTCCAACGCGGAACTGGAGCAGTTCGCCTACGTCGCCTCGCACGACCTGCAGGAGCCGCTGCGCAAGGTGGCGTCGTTCTGCCAGCTGCTGGAACGCCGATACGGCGACAAGCTCGACGACAGCGCCCGGCAGTACATCGGGTTCGCGGTGGACGGCGCCAAGCGGATGCAGGAGCTGATCAACGACCTGCTGGCGTTCTCCCGGGTCGGCCGGCTGCACGACCGGCGGGAGCCGGTCGCGCTGGCCGCCACCCTGGACAACGCCCTGCGCAACCTGAGCGTCAGCCTGGAGGAGTCGGAGGCCGAGGTCGTGGTCCCGCCGGAGCTGCCGGGGGTGACCGGTGACCGCACCCTGCTGACCATGGTGTGGCAGAACCTGATCGGCAACGCGGTCAAGTTCCGGACCCCGGACAGCTCACCACGGGTGGTGATCGAGGCCGAGGAGACCGACGGCGAATGCCAGATCACGGTGACCGACAACGGCATCGGTATCGACGCGCAGTTCGCGGACAAGATCTTCGTCATCTTCCAGCGCCTGCACAGCCGCGACACGTACGGCGGCACGGGCATCGGGCTGGCGCTGTGCCGGAAGATCGTCGAGTATCACGGTGGACGGATCTGGCTGGACACCGACCACCGGGACGGTGCCCGTTTCATCCTGACCGTACCGGTCCTGCCACCTGCCGACGACCCCGCGGATCCGGGCCGTGAGACCGTTGACGTCCCGACCCCGCGCACGCAGACCGTCGACGCCCTCGCGTCGGAAGGGTCCGAAGGAGTGGATTGATGGACATGCCCGTGTCGCCCATCGAGGTCCTGCTGGTCGAGGACGACCCGGGTGATGAGCTGATGACCCGCGAGGCGTTCAAGGACCACAAGGTGCACAACACGCTGCACGTTGCCCGGGACGGCGAGGAGGCCATCGAGTTCCTGTACCGGCGCGGCAAGTACGCGGACGCACCCCGCCCCGACCTGGTCCTGCTCGACCTCAACCTGCCCAAGTACGACGGCCGTGAGGTACTCGCCCGGATCAAGGGCGACGAGGACCTGAACTCGATCCCGGTGGTCGTGCTGACCACGTCGGAGGCCGAGGAGGACATCGTGCGCAGCTACAAGCTGCACGCCAACGCGTACGTCACCAAGCCCGTCGACTTCGAGCACTTCCTGGAGGTCGTGCGCCAGATCGACGACTTCTTCGTCACCGTGGTCCGGTTGCCCCGCCCCAGGGACTGACCCCGCCGACCGCTCCGTTCACGGCCGCCCGGTTCACGGCCGCCCGGTTCACGGCCGCCCGGTTCACGCCCGCCCGGTTCACGGCCGCCCGGTCCACCGGCGGCCGGTCCGGCACGCACCGCGTCGGGCGTAACGCGGCCACCTGCGCGGTGGCGGCGCCCGGTTAGCGTGTGATCCACCGACGAACGGAGGATCACCAGTGACCGAAGAGCGGGCGACGCGGATCGTCGACGTACTCCTCACCGAGTTCGGTGACCTGATCAGGACCGATCCGCCAGCGTTCCGCCGGAAGTTCCGCAAGATGGCCTCCGCCCCGTTCGCCTTCTACCGCGGCAGCGCCTGCCTCTTCTACGCCGACCTGCAGGCCGCGCCGTACGCGGACCTCCTCACCGACTTCCTCGACGAGCGGACCAGCCGGGTGTGGATCCACGGCGACCTGCACGCCGAGAACTACGGCACCTACATGAACGCGGCGGGCATGCTGGTGTTCAACGTCAACGACTTCGACGAGGCGTACGTTGGTCCGTTCACCTGGGACCTGCAGCGCTTCGCCGCGAGCATCGCGTTGATCGGATACGCCAAGGCGCTGTCCGACGACGTGATCTCCGAGCTGGTCACGACCTGCGCGCAGGCGTACCTGGCCGAGATCCGGGCGATCGCCACCGACGGGGACGACAGCATCGGCTCGCTCACCCTGGCCACCACCGACGGGCCGCTGCACGGCGTCCTGCAGCGGTCCCGGCTCAACACCCGCATCGACATGCTCTCCGAGCAGACCAGCCTGGACCACTACGAGCGCCGGTTCACCCTGCGCGACGGGGTGCAGCGGGTCGACCCGGAGACCCGCGAGCGGGTCGAGGCCGCGTTCCTCGACTACCTGACCACGGTGCCGCCGGACCGGCGGGAACGCCCCGAGGCGTACCAGATCAAGGACGTCGTACTGCGCAAGGGCGTGGGCATCGGCTCGGCCGGACTGCCGTCGTACAACCTGCTGCTGGAGGGGCACACCCAGGCGCTGGAGAACGACGTGGTGCTGTACATGAAGCAGGGCCAGATCCCGGCGGTGAGCCGGCACGTCACCGACGAGAGCATCCGGTCCTACTTCCGCCACCAGGGCCACCGCACGGTGGAGTCGCAGCGGGCGCTGCAGGCCTCGGCGGACGCGTGGCTGGGCCACACGACCTTCGACGGCCTCGGTCAGGTCGTCGCGGAGGTCTCCCCGTACGCGGTGGACCTGGACTGGTCCGACCTCAACGAGCCGGAGGCGCTGGGTCGGGTGGTGACCCAGCTGGGCCGCACGATGGCCCGGATGCACTCGGTCGCCGACGACGAGTCCGCGCACGACCTGGTGAACTTCTCCACCGAGGAGGCGATCGTCGCGGCGCTGGACGCCGACGAGGGCGGCTTCGTCAAGACCCTGGTCGAGTTCGCCCACCAGTACGGAGCGCAGGCCCGGGCGGACCACCAGACATTCGTCGACCTGTTCCGCAACGGCAAGCTGCCGGGCCTCCAGTAGCCCGACGGGCCCGCCCGGCCGGGCGGGCCCGCCACGACCCGACCGGATGCTGCACACTGACGTCGATGAACGGTGGTGGCGCGGTGCGTTCCGCGGTGGTGATCAACCCGGTCAAGGTGGACGTCGGGCAGTGGCGGCGGACAATCCGCGCGGCACTGTCCGAGGCCGGCTGGCCGGAACCCCTCTGGTACGAGACGACCGTCAGCGACCCGGGGCGCGGCCTGGTCCGCCGGGCGATCGAGGCGGGCGCCGAGCTGGTCTTCGTCTGCGGCGGGGACGGCACCGTACGCTCCTGCGTCGGTGCCCTCGCCGGCACCGACGTGACCATGGCCGTCCTGCCCGGCGGGACCGGCAACCTGCTGGCCGCGAACCTGGGCGTGTCCACCGACCCGGCGGAGGCGGTACGCACCGGGATCCACGGCCGGCGGCGGTGCATCGACGTGGGGGCGGTCGGCGACGAGTGCTTCACGGTGATGGCGGGCATGGGGCTCGACGCGCACATGCTCAGCGCCACGCCCGAACCGGTGAAGGCGCGGCTCGGCTGGGCCGCGTACCTGTTCGGCGGCATCCGGCACCTGTGGGGCCGGCCGATGCGGGTGGCGATCCAGATCGACGACGACCCGCCGCTGCTGCGCCGGGCGCGCAGCGTCCTGGTGGCGAACGTCGGGGAGCTGCAGGGCGGCATCCGGCTGGTCGCCGACGCGGTGCCCGACGACGGCCGCCTCGACGTGGCGGTGCTGACCCCGCGGACTCTCGGGCACTGGCTCGCGCTGGGGTTCTCGCTGCTGCGCCGCCGCCGGCGGGTACCCGGCCTGGAGGTCCTGCCCGCGCGGCGGGTGACCATCACCAGCGACCGGCCGCAGAGCCGGGAGCTGGACGGCGACGTCATCGCCGACCACCACCGGCTGCGGGTGTCGATCCGACCCACCGCGCTGTGGCTGAACGTGCCGGCCCCGCCGCCGGGAACGTAGCGGGCCGGACGAGCGGTTGTGTGGAAGGCTGAGAGGGTGTCGATCACTCCGACGGAGCCCGTGACGATCCCCAGACTGCATCGGGCGGCACGCGCCGAGGACGCCCTGCACGAGATCGCCGAACGTCAGCTGCGGCAGCGGGGCTGGCGACCGTCGATCGTGCCGTACACCGGCTACGGCGCTCCGGGTTGGGTGCGCGTGATGGGCCGCGTGCTGCTGAGCCGGCCGTACCGTCGGCCCCAGCCGCGTGGGCGCAAGTTGCGTGGCTGGCGCAGCTTCACCGCGCTGTCCGCGATGGACGCCCTGGTCACCATCGAGGCGGCCGGGCACAGCGTGGAGACCCGAGCGGACCGCGGCGGCTTCGTCGACGTGGTCATCGAGGCCGACCTCCCGCCGGGCTGGGCGCGGGTCCGGCTCAGCAGCGAGGGCTGCGATCCGGTGGACGCGCCGGTCCGCATCGTGGCCCCGGACGTGCGGTTCGGCGTCATCTCCGACATCGACGACACGGTCATGGTCACCGCGCTGCCCCGCCCCCTGCTGGCCGCCTGGAACACCTTCGTCCTCGACGAGCACGCGCGGGCCTCGGTGCCCGGCATGGCCGTGCTGTACGAGCGCCTCGCCACCGCGCACCCGGGCTCGCCGGTGCTCTACCTGTCGACCGGTTCCTGGAACGTGGCGCCGGCGCTGCGCCGGTTCCTGTCCCGGCACCTGTATCCGGGCGGCCCGCTGCTGCTGACCGACTGGGGGCCGACGAACGACCGGTGGTTCCGCAGTGGGCGGGACCACAAGCGGGCGACGCTGGCGCGGCTCGCGAAGGAGTTCCCGGACATCCGCTGGCTGCTGGTCGGCGACGACGGCCAGCACGACGAGCAGATCTACGCCCAGTTCGCGGCCCGTCACCCGGACAACGTGGCGGGGGTGGCCATCCGCCGCCTGTCGCCGGCCCAGTCGCTGCTGGCCCACGGCCTGCCCTCGCCGCTGGTCGGCGGCCAGGCCCGGACCACCGCCGGCCAGAAGTGGTTGTCCGCGCCGGACGGCGCCGGCCTGTCGACCCTGCTGCGCGACGCCGGTCTGCTCTGACCCTGAGCGGTCCCGACCCGCGACCGCCTCGGCCCGCGGCGCACCGATTCCGCAGTTCCCGCTCTGTGTGCCGGCGACCGGGTCAGCGGCCGGTGACCCGCTTCCAGGCCGACGACCGGACACCCGGGCGGTACGGCGCGTCGCGCCGCTTGGCCACCACGCCGGGCAGGCTCCGTTCCCGGGCGGCGGTCAGTACGGCCGGGCCGTCCCCGAACCAGGGGGCGGTCTGCCAGTGCGGACCGGACAGGTCGAGCTGGTCGAGCAGCTCCCGGCGGGCCTGCTGCGGCAGGGCCAGCAGGGCGCGGCCGTCCAGGTGCAGCACGTCGTACGCGACGTACAGGTCGGTGCCCGCCACGCTGGTCAACTCCCCGTCCAGCAGGGCGGGACGGGCGCCGAGTTCCTCGGCGAGTCCGGTCAGGCCGCGCGGCGGGCTCAGCGCGTTCCCCTTCTCGCCGACCAGCCGGAGCCGGCCGCCCTCCACGGCGGCCAGCGCCCGGGTGCCACCCCAGTCGAACTCGTAGCCGTACCGCTCCGCGGCCTTCGGCAGGGTGCGCTGCGGCACCGCGAGCATCGGTGTCAGGTCGTCGGGCAGCGGCAGCCAGTCGGGATCCTCCGGCGGGTCGAGCCGGCGGATCATCCAGTTCTTCCCGTCGGTGTGGAACAGCGCGTACCGTCCGCGCAGCCGGGTGCCGTCGAACTCCACGGTGACCCTGCTGTCGGTCCACCGCTCGGTGCGGTACGTGCCCCGGTCGTAGATGCTCACCTCGCCCCCGCCGTACTCGCCCTTCGGGATGCTCCCGGCGAAGCTCGCGTACTCCAGCGGATGGTCCTCGGTGTGTACGGCGAGCCGGTTCTCCGCCGGCAAAGGCGGGACCCCGCGTGGCACCGCCCAGGACACCAGCACGCCGTCGCGCTCCAGGCGCAGGTCCCAGTGCAGGCGGCGGGCGTGATGCTCCTGGATGACGAACGTGTCGTCGTTGCCGACCGGCAGCGGGCCCGGTGGCGGTACCGGCTCCGGTGTGCGCAGCTGGTCGCGCATCCGGCGGTAGGTGCCCAACCGGTCGTCGCCCGGTACGTCCCGGGGCGCTCCGCCGGCATCCGACC
>JBAUUM010000796.1:0-5597 GCA_049582705.1 Actinocatenispora sp. | reverse complement strand
CCGCGGCCCGGTCCGCCGGGGCGGACGCGCCGACCTCGTCGAGCAGGCCGGCGGCGATGCCGCCGAGGTCGAGGGTGCCGCCGGGCAGTTGCCGCGCCACGGTACGCAGCTGGGTGAGCAGTCGGGTCGCCGCCGCGTACGGCTGCGGGTCGGCGCTGTGGTCGCGCGGCGGCGGGTACAGCCGCCGGCCCGCCACCACGCTCGCCAACCCGAGCAGCAGCCACAGCACCGCCGGGATCAGGTACTCGGCGCTGCCCAGCCGACCGCCGACGGCGCCCGCGCACAGTACGGTCGCGGCGGCCAGTACGACCGTGGCGACCGCCTCGGCGCTGCTGGCGAACACCGCGGCGCTGCGGACCGACACCAGCAGGAACGGCAACGTGGAGCCGTACGGTGTGGCCAGGGCCGCGGTGGACAGCCCGATCACGACCACCTCGGCGATGCGGCCGAGCCGGCCGAGTACCGGGTGGTCGGGGATGAGCAGGCCGGGCAGCGCGGCGACCGTGAGCAGCGCGCACCAGCCCACCGTGGTCAGGTGCGGTGACGCGACGAGGATCAGCGCCGAGACGAGGACGAGCAGCCCCAGGCGGAGCAGCCGGACCATCCGGACCGCCCGGTTCTCCCTCGTCGCGGGCTGGTGGCCGGCGAGGCCGTCAGTTGTAGATAGCGGCGATCTCGTCGGCGTACTCCTTCAGTACGGCGCCGCGCTTGACCTTCAGCGACGGCGTCATCTCGCCGGTCTCCTCGCTGAAGTCACGCGGCAGGATTCGGAACACCTTGATCGCCTCGGCCCGGGAGACGGCCTTGTTGGCCTCGTCGACCGCGGACTGGATCTCGGCGCGCAGGTCGTCGTCGCCGGTCAGGTCGGCGGTGGTGACGTCGGTCGGCTTGTCCCGGTCCGACAGCCAGCCGGGCAGCACCTCCGCGTCGATGGTGACCAGCGCGGCGATGAACGGTTGCCGGTCACCGACCACCATGCACTGGCTGACCAGCGGGTGCGCCCGGACCCGGTCCTCCAGGACGGCCGGCGCCACGTTCTTGCCGCCGGCCGTGACGATCAGTTCCTTCTTGCGGCCGGTGATGGTCAGGAAGCCGTCGTCGTCCAGGTCGGCCAGGTCGCCGGTGTGGAAGTACCCGTCGGCGTCGAACGACTCGGCGGTGGCGGCGTCGTTGTGCCAGTAACCGGAGAAGACGTAGTCGCCCTTCACGGACAGCTCGCCGTCGGCCTCGATGCGTACCGTGGTGCCGGGGATGGGTCGGCCGACGGTGCCGATCTTGAACGAGTTCTCGGTGTTCACGGCGATCACCGGGGACGTCTCGGTCAGGCCGTAGCCCTCGTAGACGGTCACCCCGATGCCGCGGAAGAAGTGCGCCAGCCGTGCCCCGAGCGGGGCGCCGCCGGAGATCGCCTCCGTGCACTGGCCGCCGAGGGCCGCGCGCAGCTTGCCGTAGACCAGCTTGTCGAACAGGGCGTGCTGGAGCCGCAGCGCCAGCCCGACGCGCCCGCTACTCAGGCCCTGGCTGTACTCGATGGCGACCCGCTCGGCCCGGTCGAAGATGGCCGCCTTGCCGTCGGCGTGCGCCTTCTGCTTCGCGCCGTTGTAGACCTTCTCGAACACCCGCGGTACGGACAGCAGGAAGGTCGGCTCGAACGACGCCAGGTCGGGCATCAGGTTCTTGACGTCCGCGGTGTGGCCCATCCGGGCGCGGGCCTGGATGACGCCGATCTGGATGATCCGGGCCAGCGAATGCGCCAGCGGCAGGAACAGCAGGGTCGCGGACCGCTCGTTGAACAGCGACATCAGCCCCGGCACCGTGTTGGCGATGTCGAAGTAGAGGTTGCGGTGGGTGAGCATGCAGCCCTTCGGGCGGCCCGTGGTGCCGGACGTGTAGATCAGGGTGGCGAGGTCGTCGGCGCCGCGGCTGTGCCGCCGCTCGTCGACGGTCTCCGGGGACACCGTCGCGCCGGACTCGACCAGGCCACCGACCGCGTCGTCGTCGAGGGTCCAGACCTGCTTGAGGTCGGAGAGCCGGTCGGAGATGCCGTCCACCACGGCGCGGTGTTCGTCGGTCTCCACCACACAGGCCACGGCGCCGGAGTCGGACAGGATCCATTCGACCTGGTCGGCGCTGGACGTCTCGTACACCGGGACCGTCGTCGCGCCGGCCGCCCAGATCGCGTAGTCCAGCAGCGTCCACTCGTACCTGGTCTTGGAGACCAGCCCGATCCGGTCGCCGGGCTGGATGCCGGCCGCGACGAGGCCGCGGGCGACGGCCACCACCTCGTCCCGGAACTGCCGGGTCGTCACCGGCTCCCACTCCGTGCCGCGGCGCCGGGAGAACTGCACGGTGTCCGGATAGTTCTCGGCGTTGTCCCAGACGACGTCCGTGAGGTTGGCGTCGTCGGAGATCGTGACGACCGGGGGCACCGTCAACTCGCGCATGTCGGGCTCCTCGCGCTGGGCCGGTCATCCGGCGGCGTGTTCCTGGCAGCGTGTGCTGTGCTCACCCGGTCGGGCCGGCGGCCCCACCCGGTGATCTCCACCGCAACCTACCGTCCGGTCCGCTCCGGGTGGGAGGGCACTGGACGGGTTCGTACATCTGTCGACTCCATTCTGACTCCCGTGCGGGTGTGGCACGCTGGTCGGGTGCCCCAGGTGGACGTGCTGCAGGAGATGTTCGTCGCCGCCGCGCCCGTACTGGTCGTCCGGCGCCTGTGCCGACCCGGGACACGCCGGGAGCTGTGGCCAGACCTGCGGGTGACCCTGTCGGAGGACCGGGGTGTCGCCGGGCAGCGCTATCTGGTCTCCGGCGACTGGCGCGGCTCGGCCGAGCTGTGGCTGCCGGCCTGCGCCGACGGCGTTCTCGTCCACTCCTACCTGCGGCTCGACCCGCCCGACACGGTCACGCTGTCGGCCCGGCGGTGCCGGCGCGAACAGCGGCGCCGGGCCGCGTGGCTGCGCCGGGCGTTGTGGCGGCTGAAGGACGAGTTGGAGTCCGACCGGGCGGTGGGCGAGCCGGCGGTGCCGGTGCGGCCCGATCCGACCGCAGCACGGTAGCCTCACAAGCCATGACGGACTCCTCCATACAGTCGATCGTCGTGTCCGGCACGCCGGCCCGGATCGCGGAGATCATCTCCGACTTTCCCTCCTATCCGGACTGGGTCAGCGCAGTGCAGACGGCGGAGGTCCGCGAGGAGTACGAGGACGGTTACGCGAGCCGCGTGCGGTTCGTGATGGACGCCGGCGTACTCAAGGACGACTACGTGCTGGAGTACGAGTACGCGGAGGACCTGTCCCGCATCGAGTGGCGTCTGGTGGAGCCGTCGAAGGTGCAGAAGAGCCAGCACGGCGCGTACGACATCGAGGACAACGGCGACGGCACCGTGACCGTCACGTACTCGCTGACCGTGGAGCTGGGCATCCCGATGCTCGGCATGCTGCGCCGGCGGGCCGAGAAGATGATCATGGACACCGCGCTCAAGGAGCTCAAGAAGCGTGCCGAGGCCGCCCCGGCGACCGGCAAGTAGAGTTCGGGCACGACCGCAAGCAGCGAGCGGCTTGCGGAACGGTTGGCGGCGTGGCCGTGGCGCCGTGTCCGTCGCCGGTCGCCCACCCGCCGTCCAGCAGCTCACCGCCCGGCAGCAGCCGGGTGGACCGGAGAAGGGAGACGACGGGTGTCACGGACGATCGGGGTGGACGTCGGCGGAACGAAGGTGGCCGCCGCGGTCGTCGACGAGGACGGCGCCGTCGTCGCGCAGACCCGGCGGGACACGCCCGCCGACGACGTCTCGCAGACCCTCCGCATGATCATGGACGCGGTCGAGGAACTGGTCGGCGCGCACCCCGTCACGGCCATCGGGGTCGGCGCGGCCGGTTGGATCGACGCCGACCGGTCGACCGTGCTGTTCGCGCCCAACATCGCCTGGCGCAACGAGCCGCTGCAGGCGGAACTCGCCGACAAGTTCGGCCTGCCCGTGGTGGTGGAGAACGACGCGAACGCCGCGGCCTGGGCCGAGTACCGGTTCGGGGCCGGCCGGGACGTCGAGTCGATGGTGATGTACACCGTCGGCACCGGCATCGGCGGCGCGGTGATCATGGACGGCCGGCTGATTCGCGGCGAGCACGGCATCGCCGCCGAACTCGGCCACACCCTCTCGGTGCCCGACGGCCACCTGTGCGGCTGCGGCCGGCGCGGCTGCCTGGAGCAGTACGCCAGCGGGCAGGCCCTGGTCCGGTTGGGCCGGGCCGCCGCCGAGCACAACCCCGACACGGCCACGACCCTGCTCGAACTCGCCGGCGGCGACCCGGACGCGGTGACCGGTCCGATGATCACCGAGGCGGCCCGGGCCGGCGACGTGGCGTCGCTGGCCGCGCTCGCCGACATCGGCAAGTGGCTCGGGCTGGCCTGCGTGGACATGGTGCAGACCCTGGACCCGGCGGTCATCGTGGTCGGCGGTGGCGTCGTCGACGCCGGTGACCTCCTGCTCGGTCCCGCCCGGGCCGCGTTCGCCGGCGGTCTGGCCCAGCGCGGCCGGCTGCCCGTCGCGGAGATCCGCCCCGCCGAGATGGGCAACACCGCGGGCGTCGTCGGGGCCGGCGCCCTGGCACGCTTGTAGCCCGGCGGCAGGCAGCGGAGGAGTACCAGGCATGGGCGACGACGTTCGGGTTCGGTTGCTGAGCTACAACGTGCACGGGCTGCGGGACGACCGGGGCGCGCTGTGCCGCACGGTGCGGGCGCTGGACCCGGACGTGGTGTTCGTGCAGGAGGCGCCGCGCCGGCTGCGGTGGCGGTCCCGGTGCGCGCAGCTGGCCCGGGAGTGCGGGCTGTGGTTCGGCGCCGGCGGCGGCCCCGCGATCGGCAACCTGATCATGGTGAGTCAGCGGGTCCGGGTACTGGGGGACCGGTCGCTGCGGTTCCCGCTGACACCCGGGCGGCACCTGCGGGGCGTCGCGCTCGCCGACTGCGAGCTGGCCGGACGGCGGTTCGTGGCCGTCGGTACGCATCTGTCCACCGACCCGACGGAGCGCGTCGACCAGGCCGAGCGGTTGGCCCATGTCCTGACCGCACAGCCGGTGCCGGTGCTGCTGGGCGCCGACGTCAACGAGCCGCCCGGCGGCCGGGCCTGGTCGCGGCTGGCCGCCACCGGCCTGCGGGACACCGCCGAGAGCGCCAACCCGGCCACGTACCCGGCGTCGACACCGCACAGCCGCATCGACGCGGTGCTGGTCGCGGCGGACTGCGCGGTGCGCACCTACGAGGTGCCGGACACCGCGGACGTCCGCGCCGCGAGCGACCACCGTCCCGTGTACGCCGAAGTCACCCTGCCCGGCTGATGTTCTGGGTACACGGGGCCGCGGCGCTCGGCGACGCCGCCGTGTCGACCCTGGCCCGCCGCCACCCGGACTGGCGGTTCACCGACGGCACGCCGCCGCCGGACGCCGCGTACCAGGTGCTCGTGGCGGGGCGGCCGGAACCGGCGCTGCTGTCCGGCAGCCCGGCGCTGCGCACGCTGGTGGTGCCGTTCGCCGGGGTGCCGCAGCGCACCGCGGAGCTGCTGGTGGACCGGCCGGGCATCGCCGTGCGCACCCTGCACC
>JBAUUM010000795.1:0-3356 GCA_049582705.1 Actinocatenispora sp. | reverse complement strand
CTGAATGAATGGGTGTGTCGCTGCACGGTGTGGGAGTGGCCCGCGTTCTGTGCAGCGACACGCTGAATGAATGGGTGTGTCGCTGCACGGTGTGGGACTCGCCCGCGTTCTGTGCAGCGACACGCTGAGTGGATCGGCGTGTCGCTGCACAGAAATGAACGGCCCGGCCTCGAGCGAACTGATCGCTGCACCGGAACGACGGTCCTGGCCTCAGCCGGAGGCGGCGGGGCGCCGGCTCAGGCGGACTGGTCGGTGGGCCGGTCGGTGGCCTGGTTGTGGCGTCGGGACTCGGCGAGCTGGTCCTCGAGGGTGATGATCCGGCACGCGGCCTCCAGGGCGGTGCCCTGGTCGACCATCTCGCGGGCGCGCGCGGCGAGCCTGAGCTGGTGGCGGGAGTAGCGTCGGTGGCCGCCCGCCGAGCGGTGCGGCTCGATCAGTTTCGCCTCGCCCAGGCTGCGCAGAAAGCCCTGCGAGGTGCCGACGATCTCGGCGGCACGGCCCATCGTGTAGGCCGGGTAGTCCTCGTCGTCGAGCGTGTCGTCAAGCTCTTGGCCCATGCAACCTCCACGTCGAGGGCCCCGGCGCGTCAGCGCCGGGGCCCAGGGTTCGGGGTCAGAAACACCATCTACCGACAGAAAGTCGGGCTGTTGTACCCGTGCCGGCCACCTCTAACGGCGGCGGGTGCGGGGATCGCACATGCGTGACCGGAGACCACCTCACTTCCGAGGGAACTCGACGGTGTCCACCACGGCCTACTGCGGCCGACAGGCGGGCGATCCAGCGGTGTACGGCCCTCCCCTTTCCTCTGACTCTTCATCTCCTACTTGCCGCCCACCGGGCGTGGCCTCACGCAACTCCAAGGCCGTGCACGTCCGGCGGTCGTCTTTCCGGTGGAGTCGGCGTCGGCTCCACATCCCGCGCTCTGCTGGCGGCGGTCTCACGTCTACGTCTTCGACGGTCTCCTTGTTCGACGTGCGAAACATTAGTACAAGATGGCGAGTAAATCTAGCGTCGTCGCCAGAGATTTTCGGAGCTGTCCGTAGTGCTCCCAGGGTGGGGCGTCGGGACCTCTCCGATCAGGCGATCAACCGGAGCGAGACCTCCCAGAGCCGCTCGGCGTTGCCGGGGTCCAGCGCGTACGGGGCGACGCCGCCCACGCCGGCCTCACCCCGCCGCCGGATCACGGGAGCCTCGTTGCAGTCCTCGAAGTACCGACCGCCGATCCCCGCCAGCTGCGGGGAGGTGGCGAGCAGTACGGAGGTGGCCGCGCCCTGCTCCACCGACTTCAGCGCGCTTCCCGCCTGCCGGAACCGCTCGCCGGCCCGCTCCATGTACTCGGCGCCGCCGACGTGCCGCTGCAGCGCGGTGGCGATGCCGCCCGGCATGAGCGCGTTGGCGGTGATGCCGTCCGCGGCCCAGCGCCTCGTCGCCTCGACGGCGAACAGCACGTTCGCCGTCTTCGACTGGCCGTACGCGCCGAACGGGTCGTACCCGCGGAAGTCGTAGTGCAGGTCGTCGAAGATCACCGGCGAACCCAGGTGCCCGCTCGAACTGACGGAGACGATCCGGGCATTCCCCGCCGAGGCGAGGGCGTCGTGCAGGCCGAGCGCGAGGGTGAAATGGCCGAGATGGTTGGTCGCGAACTGCATCTCGTGGCCGCGGTCGGTCCGGGTCAACGTCTGGATCGCCATCACGCCGGCGTTGTTGACCAGGATGTCCAGCGGTCCGTCCCACGCCGCGACGAAGGCGTCGATGCTGGCGGGGTCGGTCAGGTCCAGCGGGGTGGCCGCGACGGCGTCGTTGCCGGTACTGGCGCGGATCTCGGCGGCGACCGTCGTACCGGCGCCGGTGTCACGGACGGCGAGGGTGACTGCGGCGCCCGCGCCGGCCAGCGCCCGCGCGGTCTCGACGCCGATGCCGGAGGCGCCACCGGTGACGATCGCCCGCTTGCCGGTCAGGTCGATCCCGTCGACCACCTCCGCGGCGGTCGACCCGAAGCCGAACGGGGTACTGATCAGGGCAGAGGTCGTACTGGTCTCGGTCACCCGTCGACCCTAGCCAGCCGTACCGGACCTGCCACGTCGCGTGGTGCCGGCCGTCGCTGCGGGCCCCGAGATCGCGGATTCGACGGCGTGACCCGCGGTCAGGCCGTGCTGGGCGTGGGAGTGGGGGTGGTCACGGGGCGCGGCCAGAGGCAGAGGACGAGTACGGCCAGGATCGGCACCAGGGACAGGATGGCCAGCGGTTCGGCGCCGTAGATCACGAAGCCACCCCAGTACACGGAGGGGCCGGAGTGGTTCCGGTCGGTGTTGGCCAGCAGGGAACCGGTGGCGGTCGGGATGTTGCCGAGGCACGCGGGGGTCAGCATCAGCAGCGTGGCCAGGCACAGAAACGAGTACGTCCGCTGCATGCCCCGGGATCGGCGGCGCATGCGCTTCGAGGTGTACAGCCCGAACAGCGCAGCGACCAGCGCGCCGGCCACGCCGCCGGCGACGGTCCCGGCCAGGTGGCCCGGCGGCTCGGCCCACATCAGGTCGAGGAACAGGCTGGTCTTGTTGTCACTGTCGCCCGCCCAGATCTGCACCGAGGCGAGGCACCCGGCGCGGGTGCCGGTCACCTCGGCCTCCGCCGGGGGCGACGTGTGCGGCCCGTACCGGTCGATGGTGGTGTGCACGTCCTGCCAGCCGTGCGCGCGCATCCGCCGCGCGACGGCGGCGGTGACCTCGCGGTAGTCGGCGTGCGAAGAGATGTGGGCGCCGAAGCTGGCGCTGCCCGGCCGCACGCCGGTGCCGCCGTGCAGGCTGTTGTCGCTGTACGGGTTCCAGAAGGTGTGCCGCCCGAAGTAACTGGGCCCGCTCGGGTGCCCGGGCAGGACGGTGCGCGCGAGCCCGGTGGCCATCGCCCTGTCGGGCGCCATCGGATCGACCTGACGCCAGGCGAGCCAGGAACCGAGCGCGATGCCGCTCAATCCGCCGAGGACGGCGGCGAAGGCCGCCACGACGAACGCGCGGCGCCCGGCTTCGGCGGCGCGTCGGCCGAGACCGTGTCCGAGCAGGTGGACGGCCTCGCGTGCGGCCGGTCGGGACCGGCTCGGCCCGGCGACCTCCAGCAACGTCGCGACGATCTCCGGCCCGCGCTCGTGCCGGTACGTCCGGGGATAGGCCAGCAGCCACCGACGGTACCTGCGGGCCAGCAGCTCGGTGCGGGTGTCGTCGGGCATGTGGGTCCCTTCGGCGATGGGGTCGACCGGGCCACGCCGGCCGGGCGGTCGGAGATCGGTCGGTGATCGGGCGGTGATCGGGCGGGGCCGGTCGGGCGGCCCACGCCGTGCGGTCAGGCGGGGCCGGGGGTGGGGG